>JAQTSH010000051.1 GCA_028711405.1 Methanoregula sp. | reverse complement strand
CCCCACGCGGTGGCTTCTGCGTCACCGGAGGCGAGATCCAGTTCAAAGATCACCCGCTTGCCGTGCATCGCTTCTTTTGCCTTTTTTAAGTCGGCACAGATCTCCCCTAAACTGACAAGAGGGTAGCGTGCGGTGCCGTCACTGATCGAGAGCGAGATGGCACTCGGATCAAACTTCACTCCCGCCCGCCCGGCTGCGGCAACGACCCGTCCCCAGTTCGGGTCTTCACCATACACTGCCGTCTTTACGAGCGGCGACTCGATGATCACCCGTGCCACCTTCGCGGCATCCTCTTCTTTCGGTGCGCCTTTCACCGTGACCTCAAGGAGTTTTGTTGCGCCTTCGCCATCAGCGGCGATCTGCCTGGCAAGCTGGCGGCAGCACTCTTCCAACGCAGACGAGAACTCATTCGCATCCACTTTGCCCGCTTCACCGGTTGCCGTGCAGAGCGCGATGTCGTTCGTGCTCATATCGCCATCCACGACGACGCGGTTGAACGTCCGCCGGGTGGCAAGCTTCAGCGCTGCCCTAAGGGATTGTGCCCCGATCTCTGCGTCCGTGTAGAGAAACGCAATCATCGTCCCCATCATCGGGGCGATCATGCCGCTCCCTTTGGCGATGCCCCCGACACAGAACGTCTCATGTTTCACCAGCGCATGCTTCGGGAACGTATCGGTGGTCATGATCGCCTGCGCCGTCAGGTCTTCCGCCGCAGGGCTGCGTTCAAGTTTCAGGGCAGTCGCGGCACACTGGCGCCGGATGAGCGGCAGGTCGAGATACCTCCCGATCACGCCGGTGCTCGCCACGCCGACATCCCGTGCTTCAACTCCGAGCGCGGACCCGGCAAATTCCGTCATCGCGATAGCATCCTCGTACCCCCGTTGCCCGGTGTACGCGTTCGCGCACCCGCTGTTTGCGATGATCGCATCAAGCCTTCCCCGCCGGATCTGCTTTCGCATGAGTTCAATGGGAGCTGCCTTCACCAGGTTTTCCGTGAACACGCCGGCTGTGGTGCCGCTCGCCCTGATGAGCGCAAGCCCATACTTGCCTTCCTTCATGCCGGACGCAGTGACCCCCTGTACCGCACAGATGCTTTTGGTTCCGGTCTTGGTGTTTGACTTCGTCTTCATCTCTCCATCTCCCGTCTTACGCTGTATAGGATGCACCGACCGCCTGCACAATATCCGCCCGTGTCAGGATGCCGACGAGTTCCTTTCCCCGGACCACCGGCAGCCGGACGATCCGTTCCTTCAACATGAGCGCTGCGGCTGCTTCGATGTCCATCTCTTCGGTGACCGTGATCACATGCCGGGTCATCACCTTGTTCACCGGCGTGTCTCCAATGTTCGAAAGCGCGTGCTTGGTCTTTTCCCAGTTGATTAGTTCACGGATGGGCAACTCGATCACTTCGAGCGGCGAGGGGAGCCAGAGATCATCCGAGATCCGCCCGGTCTCAAGTTGGGCGATGATGTCTGATTCCGTGATGATCCCGACAAGTTTTTTGTCGTCCATCACGGGAAGCCCGCCGATGTGGTGTTTTTTCATCAGGGCAACGGCATCCCGGAGCGGTGCTGAGGCAGCGCAGGTGACCGGATCTTTTGTCATGGTGTCGCGGACGATCATCATATCCTCCTACGGCAGCATCCCGGCGCTTGTGAGCCCGTCGTTTTCTTTAAACCCGCACATCAGGTTCATGTTCTGGATCGCCTGACCGCTCGCTCCTTTCACGAGGTTGTCGATAGCGGATACCACAACCACCCGCAGACCCTCACTCTCGACCATCAGGTCGCAGAAGTTGCTGCCCCGAACAGCGGCAAGGATGGGTTTTTGGTACCGGACGAAATATTCGTTTTTGTAATACTCCCGGTACATCTTTTCGACCTCTTTTGTCTCCAGCGGTTCGTTTACCAGGATGTGGGCAGTGGTGAGGATGCCCCGGTTTACCGGGACGAGATGGGGAGTGAAGTAGTATTTCGCGTTCGAGCCGAGTCCGGAAAGTTCCTGTTTCATCTCTGCCAGGTGCCGGTGGCTCGTCCATTTGTATGCGCCGACGTTGTCGCCCACGTTTGGGTAATGGGTGGTCGCGGAGGGGTTGTCACCGGCTCCGGATACACCAGTCTTGGAATCGAAGATCACGGTGTGGGCGAATTTCGCGAGCGGTGCGGCGGCAAGGATCGCACCCGTCGGGAAACACCCGGGGTTTGCGACGAACTTCGCATTGATGCACTCCTTCCGGTGGAGTTCGGGGATGCCGTACGGGGCAGGGAAGTAATCGGTATGCGTGACCCCGTAGGTCTTCTCGTAGATCTCTTTTGGGAGCCGGTAGTCGGCACTGAGATCGACCACTTTTATGCCCCGCGAGAGAAGTTTTCCGGCGTAGGTCATGGCAGCTGTATGCGGGACGGCAAGGAACGCCACATCGGCATCGATGGCATCCGTCTCCGGGTTCTCAAATGTAAGATCGGTAAAGCCCTTCAGCTGGGGATGTATCTCATCAAGAGGAGTCCCTGCAAGTTTCCGCGACGTTGCACATACGACCTGTGCGGCGGAGTGATAGTGCAGGAGGCGGACGAGTTCGCCACCGGCATACCCGGATGCCCCGATAATCGCAACTTTCATAAGAGGATATTCCATTGCAGAAACTTAACCTTTTTTAGGAGCCCGTTTCAAAAGCCGGTGAAAACCGGCACCGTGCGAAACCTTGCAGCACTATCCAATGCATTCCGTACAGAAACGGTGATGTGCTGTATGGGAGGGGAGCGTGTGGATACAGATCACTGTACCGGATTTTTCCCGGACCGGTTTACCGGCAATTATTATTTGGTTACCGGCGCTTCGGACAAAAATTGCTGTGCGCGATGATCCCGTTCACCGGATTTTTCCCGGGACCGTTCTGCAAAAAAAATCCGTAATTTTTTTCGGCACGAGACCGACCGGGTATTGTGCGTGATTGGGTGAGAAATTTTATTCCACTGCGGTGGGGACACTTAAACCGCCGTTGACACCATTCCCAAAAAAAGATCGGGAGAGGAAATCTTACGGTGAATCTACCCGGTGGAAGGGGTTATGAAGCCTGATCCCGTCAACATGTGCGAAGTCCCGTACGTTCCGGGTGACGAGAACCGCATCAAACGAAAGAGCTGATGCAGCAATAACTGCATCAGGAAGCGTAATGGATGCATCAGTCCTGATCTCAATCGCTTTCTCTGCAATGGTATCCGTAAGGGCGATGCAACGGGCGCAGTCAAGCAGGTGCCGTGCCTTGATCAACCCTTCCACCGAATGACCTTTCCAGCCAAGAAGTTCGATTCGGGTAATAATGGAAATGTTAAACGATTCCTGCAATATTTTATCGATCATGGGTTTTTCTCCCGAGGGAAGAGAGCCCGCAAGATAATAGATAAGGATATTGGTATCGATGAGGTAATCGGTCATATCCGGTTCCACTCATTGCGGAGTGCCTGAGCTTCCGCTTGAGGATCCAGGATACGATCCTGGTATATCCCATAATATTCCTGCGGGTTGCAGGGGATATGACCAGGTTTATGGACCTGAAGTGTTCTCTCCCAGAGCTCGATAGGGACAATAACACTTTTTTTGTTGCCGCCAGCATCATACACATACTGGATATCATTCATGATAATCTCATTTCTCTTCTTAAGGGAATATAACTTTTCCAAAGGAGGATCCCATGTTTTTTCACATTGCACAGTCGTTTCGTGCGTTAAGAACGGTACGAAGCGGACAAAAGGAGATTCTCTTATGGGCAGATACTGCGTTCACTCTATGCAGTTGCGCTAAAGAAAGAAGCATCCGGTAGATTACCCTCCACTGCCCGCCAATCAATAAAAAACGGCACAACCACACACAATGAAAAACTCCGTTAGGCTACCGACCCGCCTGTTCTGCCCGGAGACGACCAGTTTCACGGTGTAGTTGGGATATTTCATGTTGCTCGTCCGTTCCACGTCGCCATTCATCTGACCAGACCAGGTGCCGACAAGGTTCGGTACGGATATAACCGTTGCAGGTTTGCTCTTGGTTGCTGTCGAGGGGAACCGGTTGCAGCACACCCGCATGCCAGCACGGCAATGACGAGAATGCCGGCGCACAGTAAGTATTTCCTACAGGGTAACGTGACCACCTTACCGTAAATACCCCATCGATGTGTTTGTTGCGGACGAAGAGCGTCAGGCACCCCGGCTTTTCCCGGCGTGCTGCCATAGTCTCCCTGCCGTGCACTGCCGTGACAACACGCAGGTAAAAAAAATGGTTATTCCCCCTACTCACTCTTCAGGTCGTAGAGGTTCTTGAGCCGCTCGGCAAGCAATTCGATCCGCTGCCGGTCTTCAAGAGGGGTCAGGAGATCCTCCGGGATCGCACCCATCCCATGCATCGCCCCGAGGTATGCTCCGCACAAAAATCCTATCGTGTCGGTATTCCCGCCGATATTTGCAGCAACGGTCAGGAGATCGGGGGGATGGGAATACCGGCTGATCAGGAAGAATGCAATGGGAAGGGTATGGTAGAGCGAGACGTCATTTCCAATCTTTAAAAGGGCAATCTCCGTCTCCATGCCCTCTTTTTCGAGGACAAGCGCAGTCCGGATCTTGCTGCCGAGCAGATCATCCTCGTTCCGTGCCCGCTGTTGTGCCTTCGCAACCGGATCTGCAATCCCGTGCAGGGCGTAATAGAGGAGGGCGACAAGCGTTGAGACTGCCGCATGCGCAGCCGGGTGGGTATGGGTGACGTTGCACGCCCGGACTGCCCGTTCGGTGGCTTCATTGAGATCCGGGTATGCAAGAGCGAACGGGACGGCAACCGGGAGACACCCGGCAGTCGTGGATTTCACCCCGCTCGGTGCCCGGTCATCCTTCACCAGGTGATCGCACGCCACCGCGACCGAACCATCCGGGAACCGCAATGCTCCCCGGAGGTAGAACTCCTTGAGCGCGAGCGCATAGCGTTCATCGGTGTACCTCCCATCCGCAAGGAGCGTGCCGATGAGAACCATCATCTGGGTATCATCAGTGAACTGCCCCGCGCTGAGCGCGTCATTGGGATGCCCCCGGTATGCCTTCCGGTACCCGTACCGCATCTTGTTGATGTTGGGCATCGTGCTCTCGTTTGGCATGCCGAGCGCATCCCCGACCGCCGCGCCGAGCATACACCCTTTTGTCTTGTCCAGCATTGATACAGTATTGAAATACCCGATTGATAATGCTTATTCATTTGAACCTGCGTAACGTCTGGGGCGTGCGGTCCCCGGACCGTGAGGAGGGATTTGGATCAGACCGGGACCGGATCGGGAATGGTCGGGTATTGGATCGGAACCTGATGGGTAATGGATTGACGGGTCTGCAACCGATCAGGCATTGATTAGAATTTATCGGGAGCCGGTCGAAGGAAAATTCGATAAATAAAAAAATATCTGCTACCACAAATTTATTTAGCCGCATTCTCATGATTAATAATGTAGAATGGGTGTAGACATGACTGAGGACTTTGATGTCAAACTGGTAGAGCATGCCAAATATTATCGACCCGCTGCGGAATACAGACAAAACTCCTGGATTGGGGATTACAAGGAGGCGTACGAACGGTTCCAGAAGGATCCCGAAGCATTCTGGAGTGGGATTGCACAGGATCTCGAATGGGTACGCCCGTGGGACACGGTGCTTCAATGGAACTACCCCTATGCAAAATGGTTCGTCAACGCGCAACTCAACATCACTGCCAACTGTCTTGATCGCCACGTGAAGTCTGACCGGCGGAACAAAGCCGCGTTGATCTGGAGAGGGGAAGGAGGGGCGGAACGCATCTACACGTACCAGCGGCTCTTCTCCGAAGTCATGCGGTTTGCGAACGCGCTAAAGAAACTTGGCGTCACAAAAGGGGATCGCGTCTGCATCTACATGCCGATGATCCCCGAACAGGTGATCGCGATGCTGGCATGCGCCCGGATCGGCGCGGTGCACAGCGTGGTCTTCGCCGGGTTCGGAACGACCGCGCTGAACATGAGGATCAGGGACGCCGAAGCGAAGATCGTGATCACCTCCGATATCTCGATCCGCCGGGGAAAAGCGATCCCGCTCATCACGATTGTGCAGGAAGCGATCGACAACGCCCCGAGCGTGGAGCATGTGATCATCCACCGGAGACGCAAAGAGCAGCCGGTCACGATCCGTCCCGATTTCGAACTGGACTTCTACGGGATCATGGAGGACATCCCCGAGACCTGCGAGCCGGAGGTCATGGACGCAGAAGACCCGCTCTTCATCCTGTACACGAGCGGATCCACCGGCACGCCGAAAGGGGTGGTGCACACGTGCGCCGGGTATATGGTCGGGACGTATTACACGACAAAGTACGTGTTTGACTTAAAAGAGACCGACATCTACTGGTGCACCGCCGACCCCGGTTGGATCACCGGGCACAGTTACATCGTCTACGGTCCGCTCGCGGTTGGCGCCACGGTCTTCTTGTCCGAACTGACCCCGGACTTCCCGGATGCAGGGATCTGGTGGAAACTGATCGAGGAGCAGCGGATCAATATCTTCTATACCGCGCCGACCGCGATCCGGACGTTCATGAAACTCGGCGAAGTCTGGCCCAACAAGTACGACCTGAGCTCGCTGCGCATCATCGGTTCGGTGGGGGAACCGCTCAACCCGGAGGCGTTTGAGTGGTATTACAAGGTGATCGGCAAGGATCGCTGCCCTATCGTTGACACCTGGTGGCAGACCGAGACCGGCATGCAGATGATCACGACCATGATCGGGGAACCGATGCGCCCGGGTTTTGCCGGGAAAGCAATCCCCGGGGTCGTTGTAGATGTGGTCGACAAGGACGGCACCTCAGTCAAACCGGGCACCGGGGGCTTTCTCGTCATCAAAAAGCCGTGGCCCGCGATGCTGCGCACGGTCTACAAGAACGATGAACGGTACCGGAAATACTGGGAGACAATCACGGGGTGTTACGCAGCCGGAGACCTTGCAGTCAAAGGCAAGGATGGCAACATCATGGTGATAGGGCGGGCGGATGACATTATCATCGTTGCCGGGCACAACATCGGCACCGCAGAAGTTGAGAGCGCGCTCGTCTCCCATCACGCAGTGGCAGAGTCTGCGGTGATCGGGAAGCCGGACACGCTGAAAGGGAACTCAATCAAGGCATTTGTCATCCTCCGGGTGGGGAACACGCCAAGCGACAAGCTCACGTCAGACCTCATCTACCATGTGCGGGTGACTCTCGGTCCGATCGCGATGCCGCACGAGATTGAGTACGTGGACAAACTCCCGAAGACCCGTAGCGGCAAGATTATGCGGAGGGTGTTGAAAGCCAAAGAGCTCGGCATTGACCCGGGAGATGTCTCAACGCTGGATGAATAGGCAATCTCACACATTCACATTCAATCCTGCCAATTTTTCCCGTTCCTGCATGCGCGGCGCTGCTGCCGGGGGCGGACGGGATGAAGTGCGATCATATGACAGGGAGAAGATATGACAGCAGTAGTTTCTGATACATTGTTCGGCATGGAACCGGAGAAAAGCCGCTGGATCCTCATTATCCTCGGCATGGTCATCAACTTGTGCCTCGGTACAATCTATTCGTGGAGCGTCTTTGTCGCTCCGCTGACCAGCTACTTCACCACAACCCTCGGTCAGGCAGTCACGGCAAATGAGATCCTGCTGCCGTTCTCGGTCTTTTTGGCATTTTTTGCGATTGCGATGCCGCTCACCGGGAAGTATATCGACAAGTACGGACCGCGGAACATCACCATCGTCGGCGGGATATTGACCGGGCTTGGCTGGCTCCTTGCGTCGTTTGCGACGTCAGTGCCGATGCTCTACGTGATGTACGGAATCGTCGGGGGGATTGGAGTCGGGATCGCATACGGGGTGCCGGTAGCAGTGGCTGCCCGCTGGTTCCCGGACCGCCGGGGACTGGCGGTGGGTCTGACGGTGCTCGGCTTCGGGTTCTCTGCGTTCTTCACGGCGAATATCGCGGGCTTTTTGATCGGGGGCTACGGGGTGATGAACACGTTCCGGATCTTTGGCGTCGCGTTCATCATCCTGACGATCCTGCTCGCCCTGCCGTTACGATTTCCGCGCGCCGGCTGGGTGCCCCGTGGCTGGGTACCGCCGGCACCGAAACCCGGCGGGCACATAACCTGTGAGTTCACCCGTGCGCAGATGCTGAAAACGTCGTCATTCTTCGCGCTCTGGATCTGTTTCTTTATCGGGTGTCTTGCCGGGCTGATGGCGATCTCGATCGCGAAGCCGGTGGGGACAGATGTGGGGATCGAGACCGGGCTTGCGACGGTTCTTGTCGGGGTCTTTGCGATCTTCAACGGCTTCGGGCGTCCGGTCTTCGGTTCGCTCACCGACAAGCTGACGCCGAGGAACACGGTGATGATCTCGTTTGTCCTCATCGGGCTTGTCTCGCTCCTGATCTGGCAGATCCCGTCTGTTCCGGTTTATCTCGTCACATTCGTCATCCTCTGGGGGTGTCTCGGGGGTTGGCTTGCGATTGCGCCGACTGCCTGCGGCAGCTACTTCGGCACCTGTGACTATCCCCGGTGCTATGGGGTGATATTCCTTGCATATGGCGCCGGGGCAATCGCCGGTCCGCAGCTTGCCGGGTTCATCAAGACATCGAGCGGATCGTATCTCGGGGTCTTCCCCTACGTCCTCGTGCTTGCGGTCATCGGTCTTGTGATTGCGTACGCGATGTTAAAACCGCCGAAAGCGCCGGCAGGATAACAAACCTTTTTTCGCCGGTAAGATTTGAACCGGGTCCGTGTGAGACCCGAAAATCCGGTTCACCCAGCCGGATCCGGCTGCCAGATCCGTTTTCGCTGTCCCATCTGGTAACCGGAGATGACAAGAATTGAACTCCCGAATGCCGCGTTCTGTGCGGTATCTCCCGTGTCCACGTAGAGCGTGGGGGTATCCCGGAGTTTATGCGGGGTGCCGACGACGATGATGTTCTTGATTCCCACCTGCCGGACTACTGCTGCGCTGATCTGCTGGTTTCCCCGCCCGAGAATAAACCCCTGGGCACCGATGGGGCTGATGATGATCCGTGCATCGGTTCCACCCGGCACAAGGGAAAGGAGCGTCTTTTCATTGACATCCTGTGCGACACAGACGCCGTCTTTTAGGATATCCACGCCGAGCAGGGTCTTTTTTACGCCCAGATGCCGGGCGATCGCTTCCGTGGTGGTTCCCGCACCAAGAATATACAGGGTACCCGGTAGCATCACCTCGGCGATGAACCGGGCGATCTCCTGCTTTGCACG
>JAQTSH010000050.1:1380-9353 GCA_028711405.1 Methanoregula sp. | reverse complement strand
CCGATGATTGATGAGGCACAGCGGATCATGGGTGTGACGCTTCGCCAGGACAAGACGACGCTTGTGACCGGTGTGAAAGTCCATGAGTGAGGCACCTCAACCTCCGGTTCCCGATCCCCGGAACCACGAGGAGCCTCCCCCGGAAAACCGGTTGGATGAGACCGGGACGCTTCCTGTGCAGGGGGATGCCGGCACGCAGGTGGATGTGGTTGAGGATCCGGTCGAGATCCTTGTGGGACTTGCAGAGCGCGGCGAGATCGATCCGTGGAACATCAACATCATTGAGGTGACGGACCGGTTCCTGCTGGAGCTCGAACGCCGTCGCCAACTCAACCTTCAGGTCTCCGGACGAACACTGTTTTTTGCCGCGACCCTGCTGCGCATGAAGTCCGGGCATCTCGACCTGTTGTCCCGCGGTGAAGTGGAGAGTGATGAGGATGAGCCGGCGGGTGAGGATTACGATCTTGCGCTCGATGACGAACCTGACTATGATGGCAGGCTGGGACCGATCGAACGGCTGGAGCGGGAGATCCAGCGCCGTCTTGACCGGAAGAATATGAGAAAGAGCCCGGTCACGCTCTTCGAGCTGATTGTCGAACTGAAAAATATCGAGAAAGAGGAGCGCCGGAAGCGAAGGCTCGCGCCTGCCGAAGAGATCCTCATGGATGCTGACGATGTCGTGAGCATCGCGCACGATGAAGGGTACCAGTATTCGGCAGGGAAGATCCTGGAAGCGTGCCTGGGTGGTGCAGAGGAGGGGACCGAGATGACGCTTGCCAATATCTGCCGCGAACTGGGGTGGGGGATGCCGGAAGTGTATATCCCGCTCCTCTTTCTTGCGCTTGACGGGCGGTGTTCCCTGAGGCAGGATGAGTTCTTTGGCGAGGTGTATATCCGGGTTGGCGGGCAGGGGGAGTGAATGAGCGCATGCTCTTGGAATGTCCGGGGTCATACCTGCGAAACCCTTCAGCAGGGAAGTCCTCTATCGGGCGTGTGGGGTCTTCGACCGGTGATACATGGTACGCGACACGGCAGGCACTGGACGATTATATTCGCGAGCACGGGAGGAAGACGGGGGGAACATCCGGGTGAAGGTTTGGTTATTTCCCTCATACCCCCTTGGTGAAAAAAAGAGTTACCGGCGGCTGTATTTCCTGAACATGAAATACACCCCTCCGGCAATGAGCGCAAGAAGGGCAATGCCGAAGACCGCCACCAGAGACTGTTCGCGCACGAGCACACGGAAATCATCGCTCTTCTCTGCCTGGTCCGAAGTAACCTTCACAGAGATCTTGTACTCGCTTGCCACAATATTTGCCGGAGGCACGATCCGCAGTTTTACCGTAGCGGATCCCCCGGGGGGAATGCCGGCAATCGTATCGGGCAAGATCTCGGCATTCCATCCTTCCGGTGCCGAGATAGAGGTTTTGACATTGGTTAAGATCCCGGCATTGCCGGCATTCGTCAGTTTGATGCTGAAGGTGAGGGCGTCGCCCTTGTTCACCGGATACTGGTACTGGTCGGCATACACCTTGAGCTCATAACTTCCCTTGATCTTTGCTGTAAGGTTCTCTGCATAGGAGGCAGCTGACGAATCGATAACAAGCGGGATGAGGTAATCACCAACCGGTACGTCATGGGGAGGAATAGCTTCGACAATCAGCACCTTTTCCTCGCCGCTCTTGAGAAACATCTCCGAAATATCCGTGCCCGGTACGGCTTTTGCCTCGTATCGTACGTACCAGCCCGCCGGGACATTCTCGGAACCCAGGTGGAACGTATCATCGCTCTTCCCGATGTTGCGGAGGGTCAGGTCATACCGTGGCTTCTTGTCAGCGGTTGTCGTGAGGACAGGTGAGTTGATCGTGATCTCGGCGGCAAACAGGGATTTCTCCAGCATCACCGTCCCCGCATCGGTAGTGATCCCGCCCTTGATCTGGATATCCTTTTTCTCCACTTCCTTGTAACCATCCCTGCCAACTTTCAGGGTATACTTCCCGGGTTCGACATCGGTTGCCACCTTCCCGTCGGCAGTACTCATTACCTGGTCAATGGTCACATGATCGGAATTCCTGATAAAAGCGATCTTTGCCCCTTTGATCTTCTCCCCGTCTTTATCAACAATACTTAGCTTTAAGGTCCCTTTCTCTCCCTTATGTGTCTCAGAGATAGTCACATAAGCCCAGAACCAGCCATCGCCGATATGGACCCGGACTGCATACTCCCCTTCAGGAGTATCTGAACTCGTTTCCACAACGAGAGTAATGGTTTTCGAACCCTTGGGGGGTAAGGAGATCTTGTTCAGTTCGGTATCCCCGTCCATGAACCGGATTTCCCAATCATTTTTTTCCGAATCAAAGGACTCGAACCACATCTTCTTGTTGTTCTCCTGCCCGTAATTGACGACCTTTAAGTTGAATTTCGCCGTCTCGCCGGCCTCGATGATCTGCCCGGGCAGATCACAGGAGATAACTACGTATGTATCCGGAGATGAAGTCAGGTCAGCAGAAACCGGATGGGGGAGAATGACGAGTACTATCGCAATGATGACAAGGCTGAGAATGAGGAGGGGGTTTGCCCCTCCCCGCTTCCTGTATTCTGTTTTGATCATCGTACATCCAGCCGCATGAACCGCATGTAGGCAAGACCGAAAAAGACTGTCGGGAAGAGAAGAAGGGCGATCATGGATGCGATGATCGGATAGAGGTGGTCTTCTAGCCTGACATCCCCAGATGTTCCCACGCTGAACGCGGCGGAGGTAGTGGTGCTCGCCCTGCTTCCGATCACCGTCGCCCTGCTGCTATACTGCTGGGTAACCGCGGAAGTTATCGCGTCGTAGTTCATCGTTGGCGAAAAGAGTGCCAGGGTACTGTACACCATCTGCCGCTTCTCCGAATAAGCCTGCATCTTCTCGCCGAACTCGTCCCATGCCCCGTTGTTCCCTTTGCTGGCAAACGTGACCGTTATTCCCGACCCTTCGCTTGCATTGGCTGAATGTTGCATCTGGTCGATGAGTTCACGCGGGAGTTCCGGCGGGTTGCCGATAACGAGTTCGGTTACGGTCGTGCTGCCCAGCGTCGGGACGAGGACCGAGAGGACGATGAAGATGATGATGGTGTAGATGAGTGCTGACCCACTCTCGTCCATGGCTGTTGACATGAAGAGGGCGATGGCGAAGTACGAGAAGATTAGGAGGAACGAGACTGTTGCGAATACCGTAATCAGGATGAGTTCGTTCCCGTCAGGGACAATTCCGTAGATGAGCAGGGTCGCAAGGGCTATGAACAGCACGATGAATAACGCACCGGCAAGGGCAGCGATACCACCCAGCGCCTTCCCGTTAATCACCTCGTCGCGGTACACCGGGTGGGAGAGGAGGATCTTTAAGGACTTGCTCTCCTTTTCCTTGGATACGAGGTCAAACCCCATCGCAATCCCGAGAATACCACCTACAAACATGAGATATGTAGCTACTGATGAGAAGACCGAGAGAATGGATGGTTTCTCTGCCATATAACTACTGAGGGGAGAAGCGATGGTGGACTGGTGTTGGTTATAGGAATCAAGATTCTTGTTATACTCGGTGATCCCCCCGATCATGCCTACAATGGCAACAACGAGGAGGATGCCGAAGATGAGAAGAAATTTGCGGCACTTGACATGGTCGAAGAATTCCTTCTGTGCAATCGTGAAAAGTCTGTTACCTGCCATCTTCTCACCCTGCTACCTGGTAATACGAGAGGAACGTCTCCTCAAGTGACCGTTCTTCCCGGAAGAGCCCCCGCAGCCGTACGCCGTTCTGTGCGAGATAGTCTGCGATATCGTCACGTAAATCCGATCGGGTGACCAGCACAGCGCCATGCCGGTCTCGCTCATAGTCAATGTGGATGAGATCCGGGTGGTGAAATTCCGGCATCGGATCCTGTGTTTCTACGTGGATGGTGACATGACTGGAGGCGTGGATGGAGTGATCGCGGGCAAGGTCTTTCCAGGAACCCTGTGCCACCAGTGTCCCGGCTGATAAGATCCCGATTGAGGTACTGACTTTACTCACCTCTTCAAGGATATGCGAGGAGACAACCACGGTCTTCCCCTCGCGCGCAACGTTCCTGATGATGGTGCGGTAATCGGCTACTCCCTGCGGATCGAGGTTCGCAGTCGGTTCATCAAGGATGATGACCGATGGGTCGTTGAGTAGCGCTTTTGCAAGACCGAGACGCTGGCGCATCCCTTTGGAATACCCGCCGATATCCTTTATCACCCCATCAAGTCCTACGAGTGGTAATAGTTCGTTGCAGCGCTTTATGCAGGTGCGGGTGTCCATCCCGTACAGCTTACCGAAGTACGTGAGATTCTCCTTGGCGCTGAGTGTTGGGTAGAACCCTACGTCTTCGGGCATGTACCCGATCTGCTGCTTGACCGTGATTGGGTCCCGGGCTACGTCCAGCCCGTTTATCAGGCAGCGTCCTGAAGTGGGCTCGATAAGACCCACCAGCATCAGGATGGCAGTACTTTTCCCTGAACCATTGGGGCCAAGCAGTCCGAAGATTTCCCCGTCCGGTATTTCTACGGTCAGGTCGTTGACTGCCCGGACCCCATTATATTCTTTTGAGAGATGTTCGAGTTGTATCATGTTTGTGCTCCGGGCCGGAATTGTTCCGGCCTTTTGGGATGCACGTGAAAATGCCATGAGCTTAAAAATGAGTTATCGCACAGTTCTCTACAAGTCAGGCAACCGGAAAAGAGGTGTGCCGGAGGATTCAAATAAAGCAGGAATCCCGCGCCCGGATTTTCTTTGTTTCACGGCACGATCGCGGGCACCTGCCGCATCCGCAATGTGTAGACACTTGTGCCAGATATCTTATCTATTTCCCGCTCCGAATAGTTAAGTATGAAGTTCCGGGTAGTTGCAGGGATCGGGTTCGTTCTCGCTATACTGATCAGCCTGCCCGTTATGGCACTGCCGGATGGCAGGTTATTCTCTCCAGCAACCCAATCCGGGAATGTCTGGGTTACGCTGAATGATATCAACGGAACGAGGACTTCTGAAATTGTTTCTTTTTCCTATGCGGTAGGAATGGTCAACGCGATTCCCGCAAATGCAGTATTCGAAAACCAGACTACCGGTTTTGTGACCGTGACTGTCATGGATTCCACCCAAGCGCGGAATGTTACCCTCTACCCTGCATACTCCGGGGAGAGTGCGTATGCGATCAATACCATTACGGTTTCCCGTGATTCGGAACCGCTGCTGGTTAACAATATGCGTTTTGATGTTATGCCTTCAACGGCGAACTTTTATACCGATGTTGTCCCTGCGGGAAAACAGCACGAATGGATTGATCTTGACTGGAAAGATCCGAAAAAAGAGCTCGGTCTTATGGTATATGCACCGGATGCGACTCTTGGTCCCTATACGGACATGGCAGATGGCAGGAAGGACGCGCGGATCTTCCTTGACGTGAGCAGCCTTCTCAACGTCACCCCCGGCAACTGGTTCTTCAAGGTCCGGAATGCCCGACAGGACGATACCCGCTATACCCTGAACACCTATTCCGCGTGAGTGAACCTATGAGAAAACGCTTCCTTCCCGTTCTTCTGGTAGCTGTCCTTTTTCTTGTACTTGTCGTTCCCGTAGTTTCTGCGCAGGAATATATCGTCCAATCCGGATATGACAGCCCGGTGTCACCGGCAGCTGAAGCACGGGTTCCCATCCCCGTCCCCTTCTACGCACTACCCCTCTGGGTGATACTTGCCCAGCTGGTCTTTCTCCCTCCCGAGCTCCTGCTGTCACTAAAGTTGTGGGCGTACCTGGGGATCCGGCGGGTATCGGGCAGTAACGTGCTCGACCAGGATGTCCGCGCCCGGATCTACGGGTATATCCGGCAGAACCCCGGTATACACCTGCGGGGGCTTTCTGCTGAGATGCACATGAAGCTGGGGACGCTCCGGTATCATCTCAATCTCCTGCGGCTGAATCATAAGATTGCCATCAGCGAGGATAATGCCTCGGTCCGTTTTTTCGAGAATAGCGGGACCTATAGTGCTGATGAGCAGCAGATCCACAAGCACATCCGGAACGAAACAACAAAGAAGATCCTGTCTGTGCTGCTCGAACGACCGATGGCAACCCGGCAGGATATTGCCGATGTGGTCGGTGTATCGGGGCCGTCAGTATCGTGGCACATGAAACGGCTCGAAGAGGACCGTCTTATCACTCCCCGGCACGAGGGCCGTATGACGGTCTATGAGATCCCAGCCCCGGTGGCCGGCTACATCAGCAGGCAGATCCGGGTTCCTGCGGTTGCACCTGCCCAGGAATGCACGGGAATGGCTGGGAATGCGTGACCCTCAGGCAAAAAAAGTGCAGGGATCCCCGGTTCGTTTCTCCTGTATTTCTGTTCTCCCGAATCGTAATCTGTTTTATCCGGATACAACTACTCCGCCCGGTAGTCGCTCATCAGGTTCATGACCTGAAATGTTGGTGGGCTATCCTCAGACTGCATGTCGTTGTCCATGCGCCACTCGAATCATCCCGCGAGGTTGTGCTCCTTCACGTACGCACATTTGAATGTAACAGATGCCTGCGTATCCGGCCCCGCGTGTCTTTTGTACCCGTGCGGCAAAACACTAGGACGTATACGCGATGGATGTCAGATATTTTGTAACGGAATCTGCTACCTTTACCCGGGCAACTCTTGCCGGGAAATGGTCCCGCTGGCTGATCCTTGTCCTGCTCGGTCTGCCTTGGATGCTTCTCTCCTCGCTTGCGGAGAGTAAGAAGATCCTTGAAGGCACGACCATTCACTGGAATTCGATACCCTGGCAGGAGGCAGGGCTGCTGGTATGTGCCGGTATCCTCTGCAATATCTTCATATCGGGGTATATCGTGCGCCTGCTGCAAGGCGAATCCGTGCCACCGGAGTTTGATAACTGGACCCGGCTCTGCCTTGACGGGATTAAAGTTCACATCATCCCGCTCATCTGGATTCTGGTCCCTTCCCTCCTTGCCCTCATCCAGTATACCATCGCTTCCGGCGGACTATTGCCTGGCAATCTGTGGGGAACAACCCTTGGATTCATCCTGATCCTGATTATTCTGGTCATCCAGCTCGTGATCCTGTTCATAGCAGTGCAGTATATTATTATCGGTGCTATCCGGTATGCCCGGACGGGAAGTGTCCGGGAGGCGTTTGCCGTGCTCGCAATCCGGGCAACCCTCAGTCGGATCGGGATCGTGAACTATTTTGTTGCGCTGGGGATCATCACGTTTGTCTGGCTGGTCTTCTCCCTTGGGCTCCATGTACTATCGCTCGTTCCATACATCGGGGGAATTATTGCCCTGGGTCTCTGGCCGACCATGGCGGTCTTCTGTGTCCGGTTCATGGCACATTACTGCGACGAGGAATTGTTGCCGGCTGGCAGGGAGCCGGGCGTTGCCGGGGGAGTCTATATGCCGGTCCGGATGTCCGCCCGTAACATGATTGTGGAGATCCTCTCCTGGCTTTTCATACTGGCAGTGCTCTTTGTTCTCTGCTTCACACCGCTGGCTCTGGTGATCGGTTCTATCAGCGGGTTTTTCTGGTGATGGCTACGGTGATCTAAGCCAATGCCGGCACACCATCAGCCCATCGTTCAACCCGGCTCCGGATCCCCTCATCACTATAGGATGACAGCGTTACCCGGTTGCGGGCTATACTCAGAAAGTATAGTTCCCCGTTCGAATCATGGCACTTCAGGGTGACGGAAAAGAGGTCGGCATCCGGGAGGTGTCGGACATTTCCTCTGTGCGCTGCAATGTTTGCCATGTTTGAGATCACGGCGGCGATGCCGTACTGGTAGCCTTCGACAGAGTCGTACATGTCCAGCCCGTGCCCGATCTGTTTTCCGACCGCATTCATGTATGCAAATTTTGCCGTGTATTGTTCCCGTGTGATCCAGACCGGGGGATGGTTTTTCCGGTCACTCTGGTA
>JAQTSH010000050.1:0-1280 GCA_028711405.1 Methanoregula sp. | reverse complement strand
TTTTCACAACCGGGTTGATGTGGGGGGTCTGATGGGGTCATAGTGAATGAAGGTACCCCCCCGGGGGTGGAGCCGGCACTGACACATGAAAAATTTCCAACGGGTCTCCGGGTCTGTTGTGATCATGACCCGGATGGCGAGGTATCTCTGCAAGGGGATGTACGAGGCGGTCTTCAGGTTGTTACCCGCGTGAGGTCAGGAATTCTGACCCGTGTAAACTCCCAGCCACCATGATTCACTTGCGCATTCTTGCACGATCATTATGATCGGATTCGCTTGGTGGTTTCGAGCGCAGGAACTTGGGAACTTTTCCGGTTTTTTGCGGCAGGTCATCCGGTTTTTAGGGATTTGTCCGGAAAAACTTGCGCGGTGGCATGATCTTTTGAAAAGAGGATTATGATCCTACCCGTTTACAGCGATCTGGTCGGGGGATTTTCGGCGATGCGCGATTGCGGCAAGGATCTCCGGAGCCGGTTGGCGACATGTGATATCTTCGACGGAAAACTCTGAATCCTCAAAACTGCGCTCCCGCTTTTTTGCAGCAAAAAATGTGTGTCAGTACGGTTTTTAGCTCGTGTGCGCAGTACGGAAAAAATGGACAAATTAACAAGATTACGCAGGAGAAAATGGATTTCCCCCACGTGCTGTCTTTATGTGATCAGGAAATAGTTTGCACCTGATAAAACGCGCGGACGCATTCGGATCCGGACTGTGAGAAATGTTTAAATGCCTGACTGTGTTATATGTAAATCCACAATTTCCGGTGACGAACCGACGAAACCGCCCGATGGGTTGGTGTCGGTTCCGAGGTAAAAACGATGAAGGCAACAAGGTATAAATAATACCGAAACCTACATTGTAAGCCCGTGAACGCGTGAAAAATCACGAAGATGTTCACACAATCAGGCAGTCCTTGTGAGGCACCAAGCACGCCGGTTTCCGGTGTTGGTTCCGAAGGCAAAACAGAAGCAACAACAAGGTATAAATATCCTTGAAACTTACAGTAATAGCCCGTGTTCAATCAACAACACGACGAACAATCACACAAAATTCCTTTGATGGAGATCCAACGCGACCCGGCTTGACCGGAGTTGGTTCTGACGTTGATACTGGCAATGCGGAAATTTGTTTAGTAACCGCTAATTCCTCGAAAAAGTTCAGATAACGTGTGCGTACGATGTACAATTAGAATTCTGGTTGATCCTGCCAGAGGCCACTGCTATCGGAGTTCGATTAAGCCATGCGAGTCGAGAGGTGTAAGACCTCGGCATACTGCTCAG
>JAQTSH010000049.1 GCA_028711405.1 Methanoregula sp. | reverse complement strand
GTCGCTCCACCCATAACCCAACCAGTCATATGTGCAGACACGGGTGAATGTTGATACATTCCGCTGTACCAGCGCCCATGAGAGCGAGCAGTCGCCAGACCCTGCTTCCATAATCACCGTGGGACTTCTGGTTCCTGGTTTACCGGAATGCGATAGTATTAAGAGCCAGATATGATAAGTTCCCTTTGTTCCTGTTTGGTATACCTGCGGGAAATACTAAGGGGTGTGTTACATGAATAGCCGAATCGTGGAATCAGCCACAGTTGTTGAGATGCCGGATCGTTTGGATTCAAATATTGCAAATACTGTTGAGAAAGAACTGAACAGCCTTGTGAACAATGGCCAGATAACGATTCTCTGCGACTTTTCCCGGACGAAATACCTGTCCAGCGCCGGGCTCCGTGTTCTCTTTGGCACATTCAAAAAGACAAAAGCACTCAATGGAAGATTCGGGGTATTCTCACTCTCCCCCTATGTCCGCGAAATTTTCGATGTCTCGGGTTTTTCCGGTCTTATCCCCATCTTTCAGTCTGAATCTGCGGCAATCAAAAACGCGGGAGAAGTGCCTGCCGGGCGGTGACGGTCATGAACTGTTCGGTAAGCGAACTTATCTTCCGGTACCTGGAAGCAGCCGGGACCGAGTATATCTTCGGAGTCCCGGGACTATCGCTGGAGCCGTTCCTGTTCACCTGCAGGAAATACGGAAAAGTGACCCCAATTCTTGCGAAGCATGAGGAAGGTGCGGCATTCATGGCCGACGGGTACGCAAGGGTCAGGGGAACCCCCGGTGCCTGTTTCGGCACCTCGGGGCCCGGGGTGACCAACCTGATCTCCGGTGTCGCTACGGCATATGCTGACGAAGTTCCGGTTGTTATTTTTTCCGGCCAGATTCCCACGTTCACGAACCGCAAGGGCACCCTCCAGGATTCCACAGCCAAGGGCATTGATTCCGTGCAGCTCTTCCGCCTGGTATGCAAGAGCAGCAGCCAGATGGTCTCGAAATACTCGGCGCAATACGATATCGAACAGGCCCTCAGTTGTGCACTGACCGTGAAACGGGGCCCGGTGCATATCGCCATCCCAAAAGACATCCAGGGTGAAGAGGTCGAAGTTGCAGCCATTCCCTCACGGTTCACTGCACCGGCCACCGAATATTACGACCGGAAACTGGTAATCGACGCGGCTCGCGAGCTTATGGATGCGGAATCGCCGGCGATTCTGGCCGGTTCCGGTGCGCTGTTGTCCGATGCAGCCGGGGATATCAGGGATCTTGCAGAGATGCTCCAGATCCCGGTCGCGACGACGCCCCGTGCAAAAGGAGTGTTCCCGGAAGATCACCCCCTCTCGCTCGGTGTTCTGGGTCTCAGCGGATCTCCCTTGGCTGACGAGATCATCAAATCCGGTTCCGTGGACGTCCTGCTTGTCATCGGTGCCAGCCTCAACCAGGTCACGACCTTCTCGTGGGACCCCCGTATCGCCCCTTCGCGATGCCTCATACACGTGAACATCGATCCATCGGCAATCAGCGCGAACTACCATGCCGATATCCCGCTGGTCGGCGACGCCAGGACCGTAGTGAACGAGATCTCGTTCCGTGTGCTGAGGGATCTTGACCGTGCACAAGCCCGCATCGCGGCGAGGAGTGAAAATATTGCCCGGATAAAAAAGCGGGTGGGGATGGTCCTGGAACCCGAGAAGATGGATTCGGAATCGGTCCCGCTCAAGCCCCAGCGGCTGATGCGCGACCTGCAGGAGTGCCTGCCGGAAGATGCAATTCTTTTCTCTGATGTCGGGAACAATCTCTTGTGGACGCTCCACTACTTAAAGATGCAGAAGCCCGGGAGTTACATTGCGCCGTTCGGTCTTCTCACGATGGGATACGCGACCGCTGCCGCCATTGGGGGAAAACTTGCGGCCCCGGATCGCCCGGTTATTGCGAGTGTGGGCGATGGCTGTTTCTATATGAACGGGATGGAGGTCGCGACCGCAGTCAGCTATAATATCCCGGTAGTCTGGATCGTGCACAACAATGCACAGCTCGGGCTGATCCATACATTCCAGTCCTTCACAGTCGGGGAGGACACCGTCCTCACCCGGTTCCACCAGGCCGATTTTGCGGGCTTTGCACAGTCCCTCGGGGCAAACGGGTACGTGGTGCGGCACCCGGGTGAACTCAAAGTGGTTCTGCCAAAAGCCCTCTCGGCAAAGAAACCCGCGGTGATTGATTGTATCATCGACCCGACCGAGAAGCCGCCGGTCAGCACGTTTGTGAAAGGCGCGAAAGATTACGCAACGCGGACATTGCACTGAACAGTCCCTGAATCCTTTTTTTTAGCGACCTGCCCGGGGAAGGACGCCATGTTCCGGTTCGGTATTCGCGACGGCCGGGTGCTGGAAGAATGGTAGAGCGGGATACCGCTCCTCGATGAGTGGATCTGTTTTGACTCCGATGAAAAGAAACTGGGCTGGCTTGAGATATTGAGGTAATGTGAACTGATCCGGAAGACACAGTGGACGGTCCACTACCGGCTGAACTGATCCAGCTCAGGAATCCCCCCGGCTGGTATGGAGGGGGCTGGTCGGGTCCCGCATGGCGGTGCAGCCGGGGTCGGTGGGGGGACCGTTTGGCAGGGTGCTTATAGGAAGGGCTCAGGAAACATACAGGGACGGAGGCTGATGACCGGGTGATTACTACGCAAAGGCTGTAAGATCTTGAGAAGAACATAGAGTGTTCTTCGATGGCGATATGTTACCGGAGGAGCCGTACAGGGAACCCGTAGAGAGTTGTGCCAGTGATTATATGTGGATCCCAAAGGAATATGTCTTCATGCAATACCGGGGGGTATGGATCCTGTGCATTCTAGCTCTCGCGTTGTGTATTCTCTCAGGAACATCAGGAATATGGAGAACAACACCTGCGCCATCTCCGGCTGGACTCTCAAATAGTGACTACATTGCTTTTCCCGGTGAAACAAACCACTTTAGTTCCCAAGGCCGCCTGTGGAATCTACCGCCCATCCCCCATTTTTACCGTGAAACCCTCCCCGGCGGCGTTGACCGTCAATGGATTGACCTGTCCTGGAACAACCTGAACAATCCGCACACGGTTGTTATCTATACCCCGGATACGACACTCGGTCCGTATCAGAATACTGATAACGGGGTTTTGGACGGACGGATCTTTCTTGAGATCTCTTCTGACAGCGACCTGCCCCCAGGCACATGGTATTACCAGATCCGTTCCAGCAGGATATCCCCGTGCGGGAACGATACGTTCCGGATCTACCGGAACAGCGGAGCCGTTGAAGTATGACCCTGTGGCATGTAAGGATACTGTTCCTCATCCTGGTTCTGGCACTTGTCACTCCTGGCATGGCTGCACAGGAATATCACGTCCAGTCAGCGTATGCCAGCCCGCCCCCGCCACTTTCGTTCATCCCTTCTATCCCTGAGGAAATTCCGGTGTGGGAACTGCCCCTTGGTCTCCTCTTCATACTCGTCGCAGGGTGTACAGCTGAACTCCTCGTCTTCATCAAGATATGGGCGGCATTGGGATACCGCCGGGTGACGCGATCCAATGTCCTGACACAAGCAGTGCGATCCTCTGTGTTCTCCGCGATTCAGAAAAATCCCGGAATTCACCTGCAGGGTCTTGCCCGTGAAACCAAGATCCATCTCGGCACACTGAGACATCACCTGAATATGCTCACCCTCACGGGAAAAATCACCTTAAGCCAGGATGCAGCGAGCCTGCGGTTCTACGAGAACAGTGGAACATATACAGAAACCCAACAAATGGTTCTCAAACACCTGCGGAATGCGACACGGAAACAGATCCTGGGCGTTCTCGTAAAACAACCGTCTGCCGGCCGAGATGAGATTGCCGGATTGCTCGGGTTTACCGGTGCCACCATCACGTGGCATATGAAGCTGCTTGAGGTGGACAGGATTATTACTGTACAACGGAGCGGAAGGATTGTCCGGTACGTGATTCCTGATAACGTCAACTGCTGCCTGAATGATTATCTTTCGGCATAATCGTACGACATACTGCCATTTCAGAACCAGATTTTATGATTTGTTAAAAAAACCGCAGCGCGAATGAACCGCCACCGGTAATTGCCGGAACATCAGAACCAGTTAAGAGTTGTGCGAGAATTGCTTTTTCATTGAACATCCCATGATGGTTCCGGAGGCATATGATGTCTGATAAAAAACAATCACAATCCTGTATAATATCCGGAATTCTCCCTTGCATGGGGATACTCTTTGTTGTGCTGCTGAGTGCCGGATGTACCGGTGCATTTTTTGGGATACAGAATACCGTTCCGGGGACGACGGTTTCGCCAGGTACTGCAACGAGTCAGACCCCTAATGACTGCACATTTGATCAGCTGACCATGAACCGTGAAGTTCACCTGTTGGCGGGAGACTCCTGCTACTTCAGGGCCCATACGCCCATGGAATATCTTAATGATCTGCGCATGCATCCTGACCAGCAGGTTCTGGTCCTTAATGTGCCTGATGACTGGATAACGCTCCATGATGCGGAACTGCTGATGAAGGTGATAGATTCCAAAGAACCTGCTGCCCCGGTGGTATCGCCGCTGAGCTCGTACTGGCCGTCCAACCAGACCTCGACAGTGGGAAACGAGGCACTTTTCCTTCTTGAGGGGTACCGGACCGGGGATTATCCCCCGGGACTCTGTTCCCTGAATTATTTCAGGCCTGAAAGGGCAGAGGTGAGAGGGTGGTGGAATACGTACGGAAAACTGGGTCTTCCCGATGCGCGGAATGCAATCCGGATTGTCCAGAATACCAATCCCGATCTCATGGCATACCCGTCAGATCAATTCCCCACCAAATCCATCAGAACGGAAAAAGCTCCCGATGGCTGGTATGTTGCGTTCATCCAGGAAGGTTCCGGGGTACCGATTATTTCAGCCCAGTGCTATTACGTTGGTAATGACAAGAAGGTCCGGCCGACCGGACTGGTCAATCACAGCATTATGGTCCAGCTACAGGATTTTTCTGCGCAGAAGTGCGGATGACAGTATCCTGACCAACTGAACCCAAAAGCGCTGAGCGAAACCGTGAATGCGAACCAGGTACGGGGCCCTGCTGTGCCTATGTTCCCAGAACGGGAGTCTGCCCCGACCCAGCGTGGACCGATCGGATCTTGCAAGCTGAGGGGGGGTGTTTAGCCGGTACCGGCATTTTTGGGGCTCGGAGAATTTCGCGGAGGGGGGGCTTTTGGGAAAGTGAGCGGTACCGAAAGGTCTCAGCTTCTCCGGAACCGGAAGGCACGGGCCCCCCACCCGTCCCCGCTGAAACCCGGGGGCTGGCCTCGTAGTCGCGGGCGTGCAGCCGTGGGCCGGGGAAGGGGCGATCTGGCTGACCGTGGGATAGAAACGGGCTTTTTGCTATGGCGTCTTTATCCGGTATTGGAAAATCTGCGAATCAATCCCGCAAGGAGCACAACCTGCAATACCATCCCAATACCTAATGCAGCACCATTCAGCGATCCGGTGAGCAGCAATTCTTCGAAAGAATAAATTGCCCAAAAGTGGGGGAACATGCCGAATATAAACTTCCACGAGCCTGAAATGAAAAGGCTCACTATGGGGAGCAGGACAAAAAGGTCAACTCCCTTGAACACGGCAATTGCATCCACCTTGTTGCCGGAAAAGGTGACAATGAGGAGTGCGATGACCGGGGCAAGCAACGCGAACGTGAGGGAAATAAGAATGATGGCAAGGAACGGGATCTTCACCATGCCGAGAATGATAAAGGAGAAGACCGAATAGAGAAAAGCGAAGAGCGATGCACCCAACAAGCGAGAGAGTAAAAAAATCGGGGCGGAGACTGGCACAACCCGCAATGCACTCAGGATATTTTCATCCCGTTCATCGATCATCAGGAAAGCATACACAAAACCAAAAAGTACCGCGATCTGGATGAGAATAAACGACATGATCAGGCAGGAATGCGGTGCCAGATCAACAAACCTGCCGGAGATCTCCGGGATCGCCAACGCACCGGCCACGAGGAAGGGGAACGGCAAGCAGAAGGCAATGGCCAGCATCCTGTCCCGGACGATCATCTTCAGATCATTTGTGGCAAGCAGGAGAACCGGTACCATGTTATTGTCCCCCGAGTACGATATGCGTGTAAAACATCTTTTTTGCGAGGATGAACCCGATAGCGATCCAGATTGATAACATCACAACGGAATAAAGAGTGTCCGTGAGTGAGACCGGTTCAAATATCCCGGACAACAGAAGCAGCGATGCCTGGGTTGGGAAGAGGTAAAACAGCCAGCTCTCTGATAGACCGAAGTGATAGAGGAGCGGTGCGTTAAGGGCAAGTAACGCAAGCGAGCCGGCGATGAAGTATTCATTCACGGTGGAGAACCTGCTGACGGCAATAAACCCGCTAAGCACAAAGAAGGCCGATGTGAGGACAACGCCGGTGACAAAGTACAGGTAATTGATTGTTACTCCGCGGGTCAGGGCCACGAGTATGAAACTTGCCAAGAGTGCGATTGCCGTGAGCGTTATGATGTGGGTGAGGAGGTATTCGCGAGGCTCCATTGGGGTCACGATCAGGGCCTGCAGGGACCTGTTGGTCTTCTCGTACAGGACAAGTGCGCCGATAAACACGAAGCCAAAGATTGCAGGGTCCAGGAAGATGAGGGCCCCGACAATCTTAGCCGTGTTTACCGGCACAAAGACAGACAGGAGAATACACCAGAGCGCGACCGTGACGAGCGAGATGTGAATGAGAAAAAACCGGTAATCGAGCAGGAAATACCACCGGATCATTGCTGCAAGGTGTTTCATTGAAGACCCCGACCGGTAACCGAGAGGAAGATGTTCTCAAGGGTTGCTTCTTCGGTATGCATCGTTTGGATTGTTGCACGCTTCAGGAGCGTGAGGAAGTCATTATTGCTGCCAAGCCCGTCCAGCGGGAACTCTGAAGACTGGTCTTTATTTTCAGCCTGGTATTCGACCCGGACAATCCGTTTCCCGTACTGCAGTTTGAGCTGGCGCGGGCTCTCTGTTATGCAGATCTTCCCGTTCACCATGAAGGAGACCGCGTTGCAAAGTTCGTCGGCCAGCGCCATGTTGTGGGTTGTCAGGAAGATCGTTTTGCCCTCGTTTTTCTTGCTGATGATGATATCCTTGATCTGCCGGGCACTTGCAGGATCAAGACCGGAGGTTGGTTCGTCAAGGAACAGGATCTGCGGATCGTGGAGGAGGCAGCGGGCGATGTTGAGTTTCATCCTCATTCCCTTTGAGAATGATCCCACGAGTTTGTCCATCGTGTCCTCAAGCCCCACCATCTGCAGGAGGGTTTCCGGGTCGGCGGTTTTTCCCGGGTAGAATGAGCTAAAAAGGGAGATATTCTCTTCTGCTGTGAGTTTCGGGTAATGGTTGGGCAGTTCGAAGCAGACGCCGATTTTTTCATAGTAATCGTATGACCAGTCAGCGAGATTTTTTCCCAGAACGGATACGTCCCCGCGGTATCCCCGTAGGAGGCCGGTGAGTATTTTCTGGGTCGTGCTCTTTCCAGCACCGTTGGGCCCGAGGAATCCGAAGATCTCCCCTTTTTTGATCGAGAAGGAGATTCCTTCAACAGCGGGGGCGGTTGCTGACGGGTACGTGAACGAGAGATCACGGACGGTTATCATGATGAACTCCCCTGCCGGCCCCGGGCTGTTTTCATGGTCCGGAATATATTTTCGTCATTGATCTCACCGATATTGAAGAATTCAGCAGTTTCATCGCCCTCAATCCGTTCGAGGATGAGGCGGACCGATTTTTGTAATGTACGGAACATGTCGGCCTGGCTGTCAACGAGGATCTTTAAGAGGGAGTCGGGCATGATTGCCGAATAGAGCGTGGACGCTTCGATGAGGATATCGAGCTGCACAATACGGTTCTGCAGGATATGGGTAATCTCATCTTTTTTCAGGATGTGGTAGAATGGCAGGTCAAGGTAAAAATTGACAAAGATTCCCGGAGGATTCTCTGCACTGGAAAGAAGGATTTGTCTCAGCTGCTCCTTTCCGTTATCGGTGATCTCGTACACGATCTTTGGCGGTTTGTTCTGTTCTTCGATTCGTTCCAGCTGCCGGATAAACCCGGTGGCGTTCATCCGTGCTAATTGGTTGTACACGGTAGTCTTGTTCAGCTTGAGCCATGCGTTTGAGGAGTCTGCCTTTTTCTCAATGAACCGGAATATCTCGTACCCGCTCAGTGCTCGGTGGGATAATAACCCAAGGATAAGAAGTTCCGAGAGCTTGATTGGGGTTGAATGTTTCATCTGTTTAATGGCCCGAATTATTTTGTCGGGATCTGATGTCGGACTGCTATGTTGGGTCATTATGTACTAGTTTAAATTATCCTAGTATTTTTACGTATCGGCGGGATTGCAGCCCTATTGATTAATTTTTCCGAGCCCCGGGGGCTGGCCGGGCTCGCGTAACAGGGCAGCCTTGAACCGGTGATCGCATGCCGTTTGACAATTGTCCGGAACAGGAACGGGCAACGGGACGTGCATGTACCGGAGATTTGGGAGAGGGTGCGGTACCGGAAAGGGCTCAGCTCCACCAGAACCGGAAGCCCGGCCCCCACCCGTCCCCGCCGAATCCCGGGGGCTGGCCGGGTTTCACGTGGCGGTGCAGCCGTGGGCGGGTGGTTGCGGGGGCGTCCCGGAACCTGATATGACCTGCACTCTGCCAAACCTTCTTCTCCGTCGTAGACCCTCTCATCGCATGAAGCTCCCTGCCTCCGGATCGGCACTATTTCACGAAAAACCGACACTATTGTTTTGCGAAGTCCCCTATACGCCGTCCGTTTGGCTGGATTCTTGATACAAAAGGCGTGCGAAAAATGTGCTGATGGGATTTTGGGCGGCGATCGATTGCGGGAATGGGCTGGGCTCTACGGGAAACAGCAAGGTATGTATCTTAGATTCATGGTCTTTAATCAGGTAATGACAATATATGTATGGAGCGGTGAAAAACCGCATGACACATGAGATATCAACACGCTTCAAGCGTGAACTTTCCAGTTTCTATGTGCTGGTTCTCCTGAACCTGGTATTCGGAGCGCTGGCGATGGCATTTGGGATACAGTTCATCATCGCTTCAGTGCTCGGGTTAACAGGAGGGCAGACGACTCCGGGGTTCCGGATGGTTACCGGCGTATTTTCTATGGTATGCTTCGGGCTCGGGATCGGTTGGGTTCTTTCCAGTGCAAAAATCCTCAAAGGTATTACGGGTATCCGCAGGGAGTTCCGGCACAGGACAGCGACAGCGACCGATGAGACCGTGACACGGGGGATTGTCAGGATGGTCGCCCA
>JAQTSH010000387.1 GCA_028711405.1 Methanoregula sp. | reverse complement strand
CGGGGCTTATAATCTCCCCGCCTGCCAAACTCATTTTGCCGTAATGGATATCCCTCACTACGTATACCGGTGCTCCACCCCTTCGCTGTTAGACGGTTGTAATAAATCCACTACCGGAATGATCCTTTTCCCCAGTGCTTGCCCTAACGAAAAGATTTAAGCATTTATGCGCATATGAGTAATTATGGTACCTGAAGCGGTGCCAGGAAGAGAACAATGCCAGGATTAAATGGAACGGGACCGCTGGGACGCGGTCAGGCGAGTGGCAGGGGATTCGGCAGGTGCCGCCCTGCACCTGTCCCGGTAGCAGAACCTGTCGTGCCCGACATACCGGTTACGCCGGAGACGGACAGGAACCGCGCCACCGGCACACAGGATGGACAAGAGAACAGTCCGGTCTACGGGTGTGGGCGCGGAGGCATCCCCTGCGGGTGCGGACGCGGTGCCGGTTTCGGCGGCGGCAGGCGCGTACGAGGATGAGAATTCAATCATTTTTCCAGGTTTTTCTATGAAAGTAGCAATCGCAAAAGATGGAGAGTGCGTGTCCGAACATTTCGGGCACTGTGAAGAGTATGAAGTATTCGTTGTGGAAAATTCTATCATCACGTCAAGGGAGAACCTCGCAAATCCGGGGCACGAACCAGGCAAACTGCCGGCATTTCTCGCCGGGCATCACGTGACGCACGTCCTCGCCGGTGGCATGGGTCCAAAAGCCGTTGACCTGTTCTGCGCCAACAATATCGAGGTCTTCCTGGGTGTCCGGGGGGATATCGAGACGGTCATCCGCGCATTTCTTGCGGGAAAGATTGCACAGGGTGAGAGCAGCTGCAACCATACGCATGAATGCAGCTAGAGCCGCCCATTTTTTCACCAGAATCCTAAAAAGCCAGACTTCCGATCAAAAACTGAATAAAACCCGATACACCGTGCGGGTTCAGGTAAGCCGCGATGAAAATCGGCTTGCCGATTTTCATGCTACGAATCGCAAAGCCTGGTGTCTCATCAATCTCACAAAAACTGGAGCACGAACCGCATGAGAAAATTTGCCGGCGTTCCCGAGATGCTGGAAGAGTACATGGCAGAGAAGGAGAGCACCGCGTGCTGGGTAACCGTTGGGGAGCTCCGGAACCGGTTTGGATTTCCCCGGTACCAGTGTACGAGCGTGTCACGATTTTTACGACGGTTGCATGAAGGAGCCTTTCGCGAGTACCCGTTCATCGTGGAAAAGATCGAACAGAATCCTACCCGGACAAAACGCGATTCGCGGGTCTCGCGGTATCTCGTGCACCTGCGCGTGGGACTTTCCGGTGATACGTGTTGTCCTGTGAAGGAAAAATCACCTGGCAGTCTGATGAGCGATCCCCGGCAGAAACCGCGAAGCAGGCGCACACCCCGAAAGCGCCCGACAGTCCCTGCAAAAATTCTTTAGGCTGACCTAAAGATTTATTATTTAGGGCTCCCTAAATATCTGGTACATGGCACAGGAGCAGATCGAAGAATATCTCGAAGCGATCTATGATCTCGAAACGCGGGACGGTTCAGCGAAGACCACCGCGATTGCAAAATGCTTAAACGTCGCGCCGGCGAGCGTGACCGAAGTGCTGCGCAGTCTCTCCGGCAAGGGACTTGTCGCGTATGAACCGTACCGGGGCGCGACACTCACCGAAGAAGGAAAGAAGATCGCGGATACGATCAAGCGGAAGCACCGGCTGCTTGAAGTTTTTTTAACCGACATCCTCAAACTGAACCGGGAGAACGTGCACGACGAAGCGTGCCGGATGGAGCACGCGATTTCGGATGAGACCGAGCATGCCCTCTGCCGGATGATGCACGCTCCCGCCCGGTGCCCGCACGGTAGTCCGATCAGCCCCTGCACGCTGGGCGTGGGCAGTTGCGCCGAGTGCGACGCGCTGGCAGGAGCGGCGGGCATACCCATACCCCCCTCGGTCCGGGGCAGGACGATCCTCCCGATCACGAGCCTGCTGCCAAAAGAGGAAGGAAAGATCGCATTCATCCGGGGCGAACACCGGATCGTCCAGCGCCTCTCCGATCTCGGGCTCACGCTCGGCACGACCGTATCCGTCCGGAGACGATCGCCCGGAAACGGACCGGTCGAAGTCTGCGTCCGGAGGACAACACTCGCGATCGATCACGCCATTGCCGAAACAATCTTTGTCGAACCGTGCGGAACCGGCGCAGCATGAGCGGATGCGGACCCTGCAAAGGCTGTCCACCCGCGAGCGCATCAACGATAAAAGATGCGGACTACACGCTCGCCCTCGCCGGCAACGCCAACGTAGGCAAGAGTGTCATCTTCAACCAGTTGACCGGCGTCGACCAGATCATCGGCAACTGGCCTGGAAAGACCGTCGAGCGGGCTGAGGGACTGCTTGTGCATGGCGGGAAACGGTACCGGGTGATCGATCTGCCCGGCATCTACTCGTTCTCCACCTACTCGATGGAAGAACTGGTCTCGCGGGATTTTATCGCGCTCGAACACCCGGACGCGGTGATCAATGTCGTTGA
>JAQTSH010000386.1 GCA_028711405.1 Methanoregula sp. | reverse complement strand
TGCGAGAAGATTGTCGACAAAGCGGTACACAACCCGATGCAGTTGAAGAGAAAGATAAACGAGGTGTTCGGATGGGCTGTATCGAGAACCTGAAATACGAGATGATCCTTCCGCTTGGGGCGTCATTTATGGAGTGCCGGGAATATGCAGAAAAGAATTTTGCCGAGGTCTGGTATGTTGATCCCGGCTATAAACTCTTTGACGAGTACATCATCGGTCTTCCACCCATCGCCCTCGGTATTGAGGAGGGAAAAAAGATCATCTTTCCCTATACAAAACCCTGTCATGGAACCTACCTGCTCCGGATTGAAGATGCTGATGAGGTAGAGCGGGTACGAAAGACGGCGAGAAAGAAAAAATAATATTGGGTGAAATCACTTCATGAAGAACCAATGGCTGATCCGATATTCTGAAATTTTCTTAAAATCCGATCCCGTGCGCCGGCAGTGGGAGAACGTCCTCATCGCGAATATTCGTGAGGTGATGCCGGATGTCCATGTGCGAAATGAGCGGGGCAGGATCTGGCTGGACGGGGATGTAAAACCGGACCGGCTGAAAAATATTTTCGGTATTGTGTCATTTTCCGAAGTGGAGCACATCAAAATTGACGAACTCGAACAGTTTCTGCCCGATTATTCTCGCCGGCATGGTATTGAAAAAGCAAAAACGTTTGCTATAAAGATAAAAAGGGTGGGTACCCACACATTTTCTTCAAACGACAAGGCAATAGAATACGGCAACCTGATGAGGAACGAATTCCCTCACCTGAAAGTGAATCTTGCACGTCCAGACAAGGAGATCCATATTGAGATCCGGGGGGATGCCGTGTATCTCTACGATGCCGTAACACCCGGTGTCGGGGGTCTGCCACTTGGGGTCGAGGGGACGCTTGTTGCGCTCGTCTCCGGCGGGATCGATTCACCGGTTGCCGCGTGGATGATGATGAAGCGGGGGTGCCGGGTTGTCCCCCTCTTTGTCGCGCTCGATACGTTTCTGGACGAGACAACACTCGCAAAGGCAGAACGGGTCACCGCTACGCTGGCTCAATACCAGCCGGGCATTGACCTCGTGGTCGTACGGGACGGGTATCTCGCGAAGGCAAAAGCGGAACTCGCAAGGATGCACCGGGAAAAGTACACCTGTCTCTTCTGCAAGCGCCGGATGTACCGTATTGCGACCGCGTATGCAGAGTCGATCGGTGCCCGGGGGGTCGTAACCGGTGAATCGCTCGGGCAGGTGGCGAGCCAGACGCTCGACAACCTGCTCGTGCTCACGGATGCGGCTGAGATGCCGGTCTATCGTCCGCTCATCGGGCTTGACAAGGAAGAGATCATAAAAATTGGACGCCGGATCGGGACGTTCGAACCATCGATCTCGCCCGCCTCCGGGTGTACCGCTGTCCCGCACGGACCGTCCACAAAGGCACGGCTCACGGATATCCGTGAGATCGAGCGCACGCTGGACGCAACCAGGATGCCGCTGCCATTACCGTTGCCGGATTGATCTGGGGACGCTCTTTTTTTAAATTTTGACCAGCTCCGCTCACATCCCAAGACTCAGCACCCGGAACACAATCCCGCCAACCGCAATCGCCAGCACGACCTCAAGCGCTGATATCGCGAGCGCTCTTTTCCACCCGAACTCGGATGCGAGCACGAGAATGACCGAGATGCAGGGGATGTAGAGCATCGTCACGAGCGCAAAGACGATCAGCTGGACAGGCGACAGGACGGCACCGAAATCCGTGGTTCCGAAGATCACTGCGAGCGTTAAGATCGTCAGTTCCTTTCTCACGACGCCAAAGACGAGCGTGATCCCGATCACAGCCGGAAGCCCAAGCCAGAGAACCGTTACCGGAAGAAGAAGGGCGTTCACCGGCGACAGAAGCCCTGCCGCATAGACCGCCTGAAGGACGGCGCTGCCGATAATATACGCGGGAAAGACGATCCAGACGAGCGACCTGGTGCGTGCCCAGGTCTGTTTCAGGACGACCGCAAGCGACGGCGCGTGATAGTCCGGCATCTCCATGACGAGCCCCACCGACTCGCCTGGCACAACCTTAAATGCCAACCGTCCGAGCACGATGATGAGGAGAATGTCCAGGACGTAGAGCGCGAGCGCCCACCAGATATTGACAAAGACCGCGACCAGACCGAGGATGACCACCGTCCGTGCGGTACACGGCACAAGCGTCACGAGAAATGCGGCGAGCAGTTTCTGTTTCGGGGTCTCCATGATCCGGCACGAGTAGCACGCCGGGACATTGCACCCGTACCCGAGGATCAGGGGGATGATTGCTTTGCCGTGCAATCCCATCCTGTGCATGCCCCGTTCGAGCACGACCGCGATGCGGGTGAGATAACCGGAGTCTTCGATGACGGCAAGCAGGATATAGAACGGCAGCACGTACGGGATGACGAGCGTGACGCCGGCGACAAACCCGGAGAATGCACCGTTCCAGAGGATGTCCATGAGGGGTCCCGAGATGACCGGCTCGTACGGTTCGAACTGGGAGAAGAACCCGGTGAG
>JAQTSH010000048.1 GCA_028711405.1 Methanoregula sp. | reverse complement strand
AAATCTTATATAGTCAACATGCATACGTTGACTTATGCTTCTGCCCATGGACGAAAAACAGTTCGCGTTCTGGAAGATGCGGCGCAGCGGTACTCCCAATATTACCATTGCCAACCTGCTGGGCATCTCCAGGCAGGCGGTCTCCAAGGCTCTTCTTGTCATGAACGAGAAGATCGAATCAGCACTCCGGGAAATGGCGCACGCAAACCAGATCGCGATAGAAAAGATCAACGCTGATCGAGGGGTTCTCATTGGTCGGTCGATTCCCTTCCAGACCGCTGCAATCATCTTCGTTTCAGAAAAGCACGGGATGCAGGTCTGGTACGAGCATGACGGCGACTGCGGCACGTGCCAGCGGTATACCGAATGTATCGAGCTGCTCTGGGATTATGCAACCGAGCTCGGCATCAGGATTGAAAAAACTGCCGACCCGACAAAAATGGCAGAGGAACTGTTTACGAAAGTGAAGGTGATCGCACAATGACACAGGTTTCTGAAATAATTCACGGGTGGCTGGGCTGGTGCCCGAATGCCCGTACGCTGACCGTGCGAGAGATACCGGTGCTGCAACATGAAACAGCAGGCGGAATACCTGTACAAGGGGCAGGACTGTCCGCAGCAGATGGCTGGTTGAATCGGTACCGGAGGCAGATGCTTTTCTGGGCAGTCATGTATACATTTGCTTTCAGTTGCTTCGTGCCATTGTTCCTGACAACCGGTCTTGCACGGCTGATACTGTCCCTTGGAATCTTCGGGGGATTGGGATTCTCCGCCCTCTTTGGAAGGTGGCTCTGGGACAGATTCGGAAAACTTGCAAACGGGGATACGGTAAAGCCCGGGCCGGAAGTGAACGTGATCGTAGCCATTCTCATAGGCATATCCCCGCTGAGTGTTATCCTTCTTTTCCTGGGATTGATCTCAAGCATCCCATTTGAGGCAGCGATGTTACTCCCCGCGTTTACCATGGGATTTGGTCTCCTCGTCCCATGGTGCTTCCTCTTGCTGATCCTGCTCTGGGAGCGGAGGACAGGACATATTCTGATATTCGATAAAAAGACCTTTTTGGTCACCGCAACGAGGTGCTCTGGAAATGCACATCACTAACGTCATCCGGCAGCATCTCGGTTGGTGCCCGAATGCACCGGCAATGCGCACTGCACCGGCGGTCCTTACGGTCCCGCCTGAAACGATTCATTCCGACCGACCTGATAGCAGTGGATCCGCTCGCGGTTCCAGCCGTGTCCGGCATGGAGTCAGCATCGCTGCAGGAAGCTTAAAGACAATGATACGGAACCGTTACCTGCTCGGTTTCTCTCTCCTTTTTGCGATCGCGATGTTCTTCCTCATCGAGGCAGAAGCGTGGAGTGGAGGACATTTTCACCACACCCTGCCATTCCTTACCACTATTTCAATCGGCAACTCGGTCATGGTGTTTGATCCATGGCTCTTTTTTGTGGAGCTGATCTGCTTGTCCTCGTTCACCTTCATTCTGGCAGGTCTGGTTTTACACCGGAACGGGAACGGAGTAAAAAAGGCGGTCACAATCCGTGAGGGATTTACCGGAGTCAACGCCCATGCCGGTTCGCTTGCAGTCCTGTCCATTGCAATGGCTCTTTTCGCGACCATTATGTTTGCGATAGTCTCACAGAGCCATTTTTTCGTCAGGATCGGAGGTGCCATCGTGTTTGCCTTCTTCTGGATTCCCTATGACTATGTCCTGGACGGGATCATTTCCACACTCCAGACCTCGTGCCAGATCCTGTTCATCACCATCATCCCGTTCCTGGTCGCACTCTACCTGGTGCCGGGAATCGTGCTGGAAAAGAAGGGGCTGGTCACTGCTCTTGCGGGATCGATCACCCTTATACAGAGGACCTGGCGCGAGATGCTGGGCTGCATCCTTGTGTATGGGATAATCGTCTTTCTTGTCGCAGCTGTAGCACTCGTAATCGGACGGGTGCCCGAACTGCTCTATGACCGTGGCTTTTACCTCTCAATGTACCTCGGACATCTGCTGACAACAGGTGTCTATTATGGTTTCATCCTTGCCTGCCTGATCCTGATGGCTGCGGTTTTTTCTGCAGCGGGTATTGCGATTGCGGATCTCTACCAGGTACAAAAGAGCACCGGGATATACGGTATGCCGGAAGGTAACCTGAAAAAACCGGAGCCTGCCTCATGACCCGTGTTTCCGAGATTTTCCGGGGATGGCTGGGCTGGTGCCCGAATGCACGTATCGTTCCTGAAAAATCTGCGTCAATGGCGATCAAACATACTGACATCAGCTCATCTGCCGGGGATCCCGGTATATCCAGACGGATTAAACGGGGTTTCCACTTGATGAAAGGAAGCGGGCAGATTGTTGTACAGGACAAAAGTCTGTTATGGTTCTCAGTATTTGCGGGTCTTGTCATGTTGTTTGAATACCGTGCTTCCGATGCTATCGGATTTTTCACCGGGATGAATTCTTTTTCTGTTGCTTCCCAGTATCCGGCAATGGTCTCCTGGACCGGGCTCATCTTCCTTGTGTACCTTGTCTGCCTGTTTTTCTTCATTCTCCTCTTCATCGGTTTGCTGTTATGCATATCTGCGAAAATGCGAGGGGAGCAGATGACCGTCGGGAGGGGATTATTAAAAGCAGTCGGTCACCTGCGAGCTGCTTCACTGTGGATTGTTGTTCTTGCGGCGGTATTCACAATAATCAGGCTGATGATGGGCGCGGCATCGGGAAATTTTTCATCCATGAACATGGTATACAGTATCTTCATTCTTGCCGGGGCAGTCGTCGTTGGTGCCATGACCATGTTTGTCGTTCCGGTCCTTGTTTTTGACAATAAAAACCTGATTACCGCGATACGTGATTCTATCTCCATGTTCGGGAAGACCTGGGGGGAGATCGCCGGAGGACTGGGCATTTTCCCACTGATCTACATCGCAATCGCATTCATCGGCATCCTCCTTATCAGCCTCACATATACCATGTTTCCCATGGTTTCCATCGTCGCATCCAACAGTCTCTTCCTGCTATTGAACATTTTTCTTCTTGTCGCAATGTTGTTGGGCGGGATCTTTCTTGTCTGCCTCCATTCAATGGCAAAGACGGGTACGATACCGGATATATTTACAAAATATTACAAGGAGGCAGAAGGATGATTCCCGGCAGTTCTCGCCAGTATGAGACTTTTGAGAACAATCTCGGATGGTGCCCGAATGCACCGGCAATGCGTACTGCATCGACGGCGTTCCCAACTCAGTCGGTTACGGTAAATCCATTCGAACCGGATGGCGGAGCCGGGGGTCCGGGACGGATCGGTCGGGGGATCGGCTTTGCCGTGGGAAGTATAAAAACCCTGATCCGGAATAAACGGCTGTTCTGGTTTTCGTTCCTGACCAGTCTTGTTATGTTGTTTATGTTCAGTTCTTTCTTTTTTCTCCACGTCTTTGGAATGTACCCGTACCCGCCAATTGAGTACCCACTGAGAATTGCCCTGACGTTTGCGATCGTGTTGATCAGTGTATTTTGTACCTATTTCCTGCTTGCGAGCCTCATCCTGAACATATCCCCGGGACATTCCGGCAAACCCGTTACCCTCCGGGAAGGATTTTCCCGCGCAAAAAAACATGTGCAGTCCCTCGTAGTGTGGGCGGTCCTTGTTGCTCTCCTCGGAACCGTGCTCTCTGGTATGGCGACCAGGTATTCCGGAGACTTCAGATTCACGTTTATCCGGATCATAGACCAGTTCCCCTTCAACTTCATTCTCCTGCCCGAGATTTACAGCACCGGTCCGATAGGAGGAGGGTACCACATCGTGTCTGCCCTCTCCTCCGCGTTTTTCACCGTGACGATCAACGCCATCCTGTTCATTCTCACATTGTTCGTTATTCCGGCTCTCGTCCTCGGGAACAAGCACCTGCCCGATGCACTGGGAGAATCGATCTCGCTTGCGAAAAAAGTCTGGGGCGAAATTATTGCCTGTTTCCTCATCATCTGCCTGATTATGCTGATGATTTCGCTCGCTTCATTCATCTTCCGGATCGCCTACGGGATTGCGTTACCCGGTAACCTTCTCTTCTGGTACCCCGGGGCTGTATGGATTGCCGGCGCAGCCCTGTATATGTTCGCGTGGTTCGTCTCTGCGGCAATCATTTCAACGGTTGCAGGCATTTCCCTCGTCAGGCTGTACACCTACGCAAAGACCGGTCGGACACCCGAAGTATTTGAAAAAAAAGCGCGTGGGGAGGCACAATCATGACGACACGCATTTTAGAAATAATCCATCGGCATCCCGGCTGGTGTCCGAACCGGAGAACGACACCGATCAGGAATGCGATACCGTCGCAGGATATGAATTCCCGGCTGGGGAAATCACTATGACACTATCTTTGGATTATATCAGAAAAAAACTGGGCTGGTGCCCATACGCAAAGACTATGAACACGTCACCGCCGGTAATTTCAACACCGCCGGTCACCTTTCACCCTGAACCCCCCGGTCCGGGAGCCGGAGGTTCGGGACGGATCGGCAGGGGAGTGACACTTGCACTGGGAAGTTTCCGAATCCTGTACAGGAACCGGCAGCTCCTCTGGTTCTCGCTCCTGACCGGTATCGTGATGCTGCTCAGTATCGCATCGAACCTGTACCTCCAGTATCTTTCCGGCGCTGCATTATTTCCGGGGACAAACCTCATACCGGGTCCTGCCTCCGTTGTGATCGCGGCAGGTTCGCTCCCGTGGATCGCCGTGATATTTATATCCGGGCTCGTCTACGCCTTCCTTACCTACTATCTTCTCGCAGCGCTGATCACGTGCGTCTCGATCATCCTTTCGGGCAGGGTCGCAACCATGCGTGACGGATTCGCGAACGCCAGAAAATACATTACGCCTCTTCTCACGTGGGCGGTGATCGGGGCATTCATAGGAACCCTGTCCTCATCCGTCTCGAATCCTTCCACGACATCGAACGGTCTGCCCGGAAACTTTGGCATAATCATACTCAGCCTCGTAATCATAGCCGTGTTCTATCTGCTGACCATGTTTGTTATTCCGCTCATTGTTCTCGGCAATGAAAGCCTGGTTCACACGATCAGCCATTCGATCTCCCTGTTCAGGAGATTGTGGGGCGAGATCATTGCCTGTTTCCTCATCCTCCTCCTGATCGCATTCGCTGTCATGTTCATATCCCTGATCCCCATGATCGCGATCGGGTTTAGTACGGGGACCGCCGGTGCCATTGCGGTTGCCTATATGCTGGTGATGATCGTCCTGCTCTTTGTCGGTTCAACAATCTACGGGATCGCGATCACCGGACTCTATTCCTTTGGGAAGAACGGAACCCTTTCAGCGATGTTCGAGGGAAAACAGGTTGGGGTTGGGTACGTATGATGACCAGGATCTCTGAAGTGATCCAGGGGTGGCTTGGCTGGTGTCCCGATAGGATGACGGCGCTGCGTCCCGGAACTTTTAAGGCAGAATATCCCGTATCGTCGATACCATTGGGAGAAGGCAGGTTTATGATCCAGGACGTGGTCATAGATTATGGTTCAACTGGAATGTCGATACGCCTCTTTACCATTATCCTTGGCGGAACGATCGCGGGATTGTTCGCCTTCATGAGATACGGTCTTTTTAAAATCTGGTTTACTCTTGGAACACTGCTGCTGAGCGTCTTTATTCTTAGTGTCGCTGTGCGGATGGTTTATCAGGATATCAAAAAAGCGAGCATTGGATTTACCCCGGAAGCCATCACCATCCGGCGGCCGCTGTTAGGGTCAGTCATCATTGCAAAAGACACGATAACAACCATCGAGGTCCGGAAAAATATCCACCATTCGCACCGGTGGCTGATGCTGGGGGGGACAGCGTTCTTGTTCATATCAGTCATCTTCTCGATTCTGTTCAGCGGAGATTCACAATACATTTCCAGACTGATTTCCCATGTCTCGTACACGATTTTTGTGATGTTCTATCTGGCGATCAGCGTTTTCTTCGGGTTGTTGTTCTATCACGGGTACATCAGATCGCGCTATACCCAGGTACTGGCGATTCGCACGAATAACAAAAAGATTGTCGGCTTGTTTGTCGACGATCCGGAAAAGATGTATGATGTGCTGTCCAGGTGGCACACGGGAGCTACCTGACATGCAGATTGCACAGACAATCAGGTATTATCTCAGCTGGTGCCTGAATACTGAAGCAGGGGTACGCACTGCGACTGCCCGGCACTGCGACGAAACCGCCAGCCCTTCAGGAAGCGGATCGTTTATGGACCGTGCAGCAGAATGGCTTAGGCTATTCCAGAACCAGATGCTGGTACTTGCGATCTGGTTTTCCGTTGCAGGCTGCCTGTTGTTTGTGACTTTGGGAGATGCCAACGTGAATATGTTTTTCTGGGGAATCATTGCAGGGTTGGCGCTCTCTCTATTTTTTGGGTACAGGTTCTGGAGGATGATGGATGAGGTCCGTGAGAATGGAGCTGTTTTTCTTGCATCATTGTATGACAAAACCACCATTTTTTTTACGGTACTTGCCCTTGCTATACCTGTAGTAATCGCTTTTAGTGTCAACCCCGGGGCTAATCTGATGACGTGGAATGCGATCATATCCGGTTATATTTTCATCGTCTTCTGGGTACAGTTCCTTGTCGTATGGGTCTGGGAGAAAAAGAGGCAGCGGCAGCTCCAGTCCGATGGTCTGATGCTCTCGCTGACCCGGGGGCAGTAGGTATGCACATCGTTGATACGGTAAAAGGTTATCTCGGCTGGTGCCCGGACTCAGGTGAACTCCGGGTACAGAAACACGGGGGAGCGGGCATTGATCCGATCAATCAAAGCACACAGAAGAATTCCGATGCACGCCCACCCGGCATGCACGATCCAGCCGAACCATGGTGCCGCAGGTACGAGCATACGCAGGTCGGAAGGCTACAGATTTATGCCATCCTTGGCATCATGATCATCGTCATTATGGTAACGCTCCTCATCGGGGCGTTCATCATCCCGCTGGTTGTTCTCGGGCTTCTGGTCTTCGCGGTTCTCTGCTTTGCGACGCTTACCGTAACGATACATCATAACACCATCAGGATACGGTTCGGGCCGATCGGGATTATTACAAAGGAGTTCGCACTTTCAGATATTGTATCGGTTGCTGCCGTCCAAAACCCGTGGCTCTATGGCTACGGCATCCGCTGGACGCCACACGGACCCCTCTACAATGTAGCCGGGAAAGACGCCGTCGAGATCTGCCTGAATCCGGGAAAAAAAGTTCGTATCGGCACCGATGAGCCGGAAGTCCTGGTGCGGGAGATCGAGCAGGCTCGTATAAACAGGACAACGCACTTCCCCCGTTGAATGGAGATCCCGTATGACATTTGAGTATTTCAGATATGGTAATAAACACCTCGGCTGGTGCCCTCTGGCTCGCGCACTCACGAGGCAGCCGACGGTACCGGTAGATAATTTCACCGGGGACGTTCCGTCGCAAGGGACCGGGCTGCCGGCGCGGACCGGAAAGGTGCAGCGGTACCGGAACCGGGTGCTTATCCTTGCGATTGTTTTCACTCTTGCCGCCACACCGTTCATTGCGTTTTTCCAGCCCGACGATCTCACGAGGCTGATCATGTACTCCGGAATAATTGCAGGACTGGGAATCTTTGTCTTTTTCGGGCGGTGGTTCTGGAACAGTTTCGAAATGCTGGAAAAAGGGAAGACGCTGGAGACCGGGCCGGGTGAGTACGTCATTTCATTCTTTATCGCCGGCGCAATCCCGACGGGTGTCGTTCTTTTCATCGCGGCAACAGTCGCGATCATCCAGTTCGCAGGAGTGCTGGCATTCCCCGCGTTTGTCACGGGATTCGCCTTTGTTCCATGGTACGTGTTTGCTTTGATCGTGCTGTGGGAGCAGAGGTCAGGTTGCATCCTGATGTTTGACAAGAGGGCTCGTTCGTTCATCGGAAAGAGGTGTTCCGGCAATTCAGATCGCTGAAGTCTTCCAGCGTTACTCCGACGGGTGCCGGGCGAAAAGGTGCGAACCAGCCGGAATTCTCCCGGTTATAAACACCGGTGACAGCACAGATTCCAGAGGTTTCTCTAAATAATCTCAGGGGAGATGACGATGAAACTCTCAGTTATTGGCAGTTTCCGCGATGGTACCCCGGTTATATTCCGGGTTGCACCTGCCATTCCCGTGCCGGTCCAGTGCCAGTTCCCCAATTCATATCTGGACGGGATAGATCCATTCCAGGAACTGAAAGGCTGGGGATGATCGATATCCTGTTCATCGGTCGGGCAGGAATGAACAGTGTGCACGCTCCCTCCTGGTGACCCGTGACGGGGGATGCGTGATTGCTGGGACGACCACGTCATATCCTGTCATGGATACTGCACATTCCGAACGCGTAGTACCGCGGTTCATCATGTTCACCGTAATCCTAGTCGTCAGCTTAATTATTGTCCTCAGAAACGAGATACAACAGAGAAGTGGTCAATCATGAAAAGAGACCGGATCATCCTGCCCGTCCTGTTGCTGGCTTTTTTTATTATCATCCCCATCGTAACCGCAGAGATCAACTTCACTCCGTCAGAGACATGGAAGTATCCGGGTGTGCCCGAGCATTACATCCCACCGGAATATTTTGCGGATTCAAAACCGACAACACCCCTTACCGAGTCTGAGATGATCAACATCGTCATCTCCGGGCAGACGTTCGAACGGTTCACGGCGAAAGAACAACCGGGTATTCTTGCCATTCCCCTTTCATATCTCGACTTTTCTGGAAATTTTGCCAATTCCTCATCATCCCCCACATGGCATTATGAAAAAAACCTCGCACAGGGTGAGCCGGTCGCGTTGATTCGTATGTCCGACGCGATGTATGTCCGGATGCTGGCGATGTCGGATGGGAAAAACCTGGAACTGCCAATATCGGTGTACGTCCACCAGTATAGCAATCTCACGAGTCTCAATGCACAGATCCATCCTGACGGGATATACCTGAACGGGACTACCACAGCGGTAGAGGAACCGGGGACCCGCATCTCTCCGACAGTGCCGACCGGTATCATAACGACACCCTGTATCCCGCAGTCATCCGGCACGCAACCCGCACCGGTGCCAGGCGTTCTTTGCATCCTTGCGATTGGGTGCATCATCGTCATCACTTCGAACCGAAAACAAAGGAGGGAGTAATAATGGAGAAAAAAAACGTACGAGACCTGCTCAGTATCTATCTTGTTTTATTTCTTGCTCTCGTAGCATCAGGAACCCTTTTTGTATTCATACTCAACTGGGAGGACTGGTTTTTCGGGATAAAACTGGATGGGTTGCCTGCAGGGCTGTATTTATTTTCAAAAGTGGTTGTAGCCGCGCTTCTGGCATACGTATTAGTGAAAAACAAGAATACGCGAATCCTGTGGAGCATCATCTCCATACTTTTCTTTGCGTTTGTGTTCATTTTGCCGGTTTTTACGAACCAGCGGAACCTGCATAGCGAGCTGGGCTGGATGATTTTCTGGATTAAACTAGTGATTATGATTATTATCCCGGTAATTCTGCTCATTATGTATGTGATTATGTCTCGAACCCCTTCAGCGCTGACCATACCACCCACCCAGTAGTTTTTTTTTGAAATTTGGGGCTCGCCGAATAAGGGGGGAGAGTTACCCCTCCCCCCTCTTCTAAGAACCGTACGTGATACTTTCGCATCATACGGCTCAAGCAATTTACAACCCGGTTACCGGGCGACAGTAGGAAAAGAAATACAACT
>JAQTSH010000385.1 GCA_028711405.1 Methanoregula sp. | reverse complement strand
CGGGATTCTTCCGGTTGAACTCTTCGCGTTCAATCATGAAATCCGGTTCGATGGAGATCTCAGGCTTCGGGAAGTTGAAGGGTTTGCCCCAGTAATCCCCGTCGAGCATCACTTCCATGAGCGCTTTGAAGAGCAACCGGACTTCGCGCTCGAACTCGCCATACGTCCGCAGGGGCGCGGACTTCCCGTCCCAGATCTTGCCCTTGTAGACGCAGGGCTTGTCCTGCCAGAGCGTGGGGACGCCGGGTGAGAGCTGGACGGACGAGAAGACAAGCTGCCCGCCACGGGCAACCATCATCTGCGTCATCTCGTAGACGAACATCTGCATGTTCTGCTTGATCTCGTTGTAAGGCATCCCTTCCATGTACGGGGCGATGAACGTGAGGAAGTTATAGTAACCCTGCCCGCCGGCAAAATTCGTCTGCGCAGACCCAAGCGCCTTGACCGCGTGGAGGATCGCCACCTCTGCCCGTTTCGCCGGTCCTGCCACTGAGGCTTTTGTCCCGTTCCCATCCGGCATCAGCCCGTAGTAGAGGAAGTACCGTAGGTCCCAATCCTGGCAAAAAGGCCGCGTACCAAAATATTCGAGGTCATGGATGTGCATATCACCGGATAAATGGTGATCGGCGAGATCCGGCGGGAGCTGGAGGAGGTACTGTTCCTTTGAGATCTTATCCGCTTTTTTCTTGTGCGAAGTCTCGGCATTCTCCTGGAGGTTCGCGTTGTCGTGCGCTTCAAAGCCCCTGCCCACATCGATCTGGTGAGCATCGTACACCGGTGTCCCGACCCGGGTGCAGACGTTCCGGTACTGGACCATTCCTTTTTCGAGGAGCGTGATATTCATAATCTCACGGATGAGCGGTCCTGACAGCGCTTTTAACCCGAGTGTCAGGATACGCTGTTCCACGAGCCGGGCGATCTCCTCTGCGGTCGCTTCGTCGGCACCTTCGTAGCCGTAAAAATCCTCGACCATCTTCGTTTCAAGAAGGATCTGGCGGACAATCCGGTTCCGGTCCCATTCGATGATATGCCCGTCAGACGTCCGGACAAAAGGGAGCGCGGGAAAGAAGCTGCCGTCAAGAGTCCGTTGCTTGGTCTCCCGCTTCGCCATTATTCACCTGAGATAAGATGCGTGAGGTGTTCACTGTTCATCTTACCTGCGGGAAAAAGATCCGGGGATGTGAAAAAATCGTCTCCTTTCTGGAGGACGGGAGCTTCTTTCACAAAGATGCCGTTCACGCGGAGCTCGGTTAAGGATTCAGCGGTGGACAGATCACGTTCGACAAAGGGATACTTCCGGTCTTTTAAAAAGCCCTTTAATAGTTCGCAATTCGGGCAGTGTTCCAATGTGTATACGATCAACTGCGTCTGTTCCGGCACAAAAAATCCCTCTCGTTGTCATCTATCCAATAGGCATTTGGTGGATAAAAAAACGCCGATGAGACATCAAAATCCCCGGTTCCGGAATAAAACCTCTCTGAGCCGGGCAGGTTCATTTCCTATACGCTTGAAACCAGGTTTTTACCCTGTGGGTCACTTCTACGGTTGGCACCTGCCCGTACAAGGGCATCGATCACCATTTCAAGAGGCAAAAAGAATAGTACCGTAATGGTCCGGGCATTTGTGGCACTGGAATTATCCAGAGAAATCAGAGAAGAGATCCGGGCAGCGCAGGAGATTATACGCAGATGCTCTGCACGGCTCACGGTTGTCGACCCGCCCCTGATCCACATCACGCTGAAGTTTCTGGGCGAAGTAGATGAGCGGAATATCCCAAACGTTATCGCGGCGCTCAGATCGATCCGTTATGCCCCGTTCACGGTCACTGCCGGGTGCGTGACGGTCAATAACCCCCGGCGCCCGCACACGGTCTGGTGCGGGATTGAAGACGGCGGAAAAAGCCGGGCACTTTTCCAGCTCGTGGAATCTGCACTCGAACCGCTGGGTGGTGTGCGTGAGACGCGCCCGTTCACCCCCCATGCAACACTCGCGCGGGTGAAAGCCTTCGACCCGTCACTGTTTGAGCAGATCGATCTTTTGAAAGGGAGAACCTACGGGACCTGCACGGTTTCCGGTCTGAAACTCAAGAAGAGCACGCTCACGCCCCGCGGACCTGTGTACGAGGATCTGCTGGAGGTGGCGTGGTGACCCGACTGCCGCTCGAAGAGAAGGTACTCGCGACATCTCTCCGTCCCACCAAGGAAGAGCACGACTTCATCTGGTCAGTCGCGGAAAAACTGCTGCGGGCAATTGACGAGAGCGGAAAAGCTGACGGGATGGTCGTCGGTTCGATCGCGAGAAGTACCTGGGTGAAAGGGGACCGGGACCTCGACCTCTTCATGCTGTTTGACCCAGCTCTTCCGCGAGAAGCGCTCGAAGCGGAAGGACTCGCGCTCGCACGGCAGATCGCACGCCGGTTCACTCAGAAGTACCATGAGAAATATGCCGAGCATCCCTACATCAATGCCTGCATCGACTCGGTGGATGTTGACCTGGTGCCCTGCTACAAAGTCCAGAGCGCGACAGCAATCCAG
>JAQTSH010000047.1 GCA_028711405.1 Methanoregula sp. | reverse complement strand
ATTGCCCGCCAGCTCTTTGAGGATTTCAACTTCTTCGGTATCAAATGCATCCACCTCTCCGGCATAAATGCCCAGCGCTCCGAACGTACGGTCCTCACTGGTCAGCGGCAAAGCAATGATCGATTGATAGCCGTGCAACATGGCATCCGCCCTCCAGGGAGCAAAAGCAGGGTCCACGGAAATGTTGCGTGCCATTGACAGATGCCCCGTACGGATTGCGGTACCGATCGGGCCACGACCGCGTTCAGTATCCGCCCAGCTAACGTTGGCAGACTCGATGTATCCCGACTCGAAGCCGGCTTGGGCTACCGGGCGCACTGTCTTCGCCTCGTCCTGTTCCTCAAACCCGATCCATGCCATGCGATAACCGCCCTCATCTACGACGATCCGGCAGATCTCGTTCATCAACGTTGTTTCATCCGTGATGTGAACCAGCGCCTGGTTGGAGTCGCTGAGCATCCGCAACGCACGGTTCACCCGGGCAAGTTCCGTTTCCGCCTGCTTGCGCCCGGTGATATCCTTGATGAAAACAGCAATGCCACCTGCAGAGGGGTAGGCATTGATCTCAAAAAAGCGATGCCACCCCCCCAGATAATGTTCGTTCACAAAACTCTTGGACTGATGAGTCCTGATTACATCCCGGTACACTTCCACAGCCCGCAGGATATCTGGCGTATCAGAAAAAATCTCATCACTGGTTTTCCCGATTGCGTCCTGAGCCGGAATCCCTGTCAGCACTTCAGATGCTTTATTCCAGTAGGTATAACGCAAGTCCTGATCCATGGCAAAGAAGATATCAGTGATGCTGTCGGCAAGTTCACGATACTTTTCTTCGCTCTCTCGTAACTCCTGCTCTTTATTACTGATCTCTTCATATTGCTGCCGCAATTCCTCGTCAGCAGTGGTCAGTTCTTCATATGCTGCGTAAAGTTCCTCGTTTTTCTTTAGCAGTTCGGCATGCTTCTTTTGGAGCTCGGGATAGTAACTCTTCCGAATGGATGATTCGCCAAGACCGATTATTTTTTCCCGCTGGTTTTCCCAGTCCGGCTCTTTTTCAGAGTGCATTTTCATACATCCGCTCAATATCCTCAACGGTCGGTTTTCTTGGATTGGTCGCCATGCACGGATCGCGTATCGCTTTTTGTGCAAGTTCCGGGATATCCGTTTTTGACACTCCCAGATCCGAGAAGGTTTCAGTGACCCCCAGCGTTTCCCGGAGGGATCTGATGGCTGATACTATTTTCAGTTTTAACTCATCCTGCAAAAGACCGGCGGGATCGACACCCATCATCATCCCGATCGCCTTGTAGCGCTCTTTGCACGCTTCAAAATTATAGTCAATCACATGCTCCAGCAGCAGGGCATTGCATTCCCCGTGGGGGAGATCCGAAAAGCCCCCGAGACTGTGCGCCATTGCATGGACAGCCCCGAGGCTCGCATTGGAGAAGGCGAGACCAGCAAGAAGGCTGCCGAGCATGGTCTGGTACCGGTATTCGATCGAGCCCGGGTTTTTCTGGGCTTTAACCAGGTAGGTATTCATCAATCGGATCGATTCAAGCGCCTGGATGTCGGTTACCGGTGAACTGGCATTGGACACGTACGCTTCGACGCTGTGGGTGATGGCATCAAGACCGGTATAGGCGGTCAGGTCAGGGGTGAGGGAGGTGAGTGGTACAGGATCGATAAGGGCAATATCCGGTACAATCTTTTTTGAGATTATTGCGATCTTGACTCTCCTTTTTACATCATTGATGATGGCAAACTGTGAAACATCGGCACCCGTCCCGGCAGTGGTCGGGATACAGATTATCGGCGGTGCAGGGATTGGGACATTGTCCACGCCTTCAAATTCAAGAATATGTTTTTTATTTGAGACTACAATTCCGATTCCTTTGGCACAGTCAATCGGGCTTCCGCCACCTATGGCAATGATCGCATTGCAACCTGAACGTTCATACAGGTTTGCACCTTTCATGACCTCAAAATCACGCGGATTCGGTGTGACCTCAGAAAGAACAGTATACCGGATATCTTCAGCATCAAGGCTATCTGTCACATCCTTAACCCAACCGGCTCTGATAATATGTGGCCCGGTGACAATAACCACATTGTCCGCACCAACATTTTTTGCATACCTACCGGCAAGCCGACGGGCGTCACTCCCGATGATAAATTCGGGAGCTACAAATTTTCTCAGTTCTATACTGCCGGTCATCATGTGAAACTCACCTCTTGGCTATTGACCCATTCAATCCGGAATTTATTAAATGCTTGCCTTGATTTTGAGGATCGAGGGATAAAAACGATATCGTCATCCCTCCCGGGCACTACCCGGCGCACCAGCTGTTCGAACGGTTGTATCAGGGCGAGGAATACGATGCAGCACGTAAGATTGAAGATCAAATGAGTGTTCGCAACCTGCTACGCCGGGGCATCTCCAAGCGACTTGACGAACCAGATGAACAACCCGAGAAGGGGAGAAAAGACGGACTCCTGAAAAGGTGATGATGAAATGCGCAACGGCAGCCCGTTTTGCCGAGGTGTTCATTCGGGTGGCAACCAAGAGGGAGGTAGTTGGCGTGCCGGGATTTGCGCCCAGCAGGATAGGGATTGCAACGGTTGGGGTGATAAGCCCGTTCTGGGTCATCACGACAACAAGTCCTGTTGTGACAGAACCGGACTGGAAGATGGTGGTGATAATAAACCCGAAGGCGATCTGGAGGAAAACTGTATCCATCATGCCCGTAAGTTCGATAAGCTGAGGATCGGTGCGGTGCGGTACGGCGCCATGACATTTGAAATGAGCGAGAGGCTAAAAAAAACAAGACCGAAATAGAAGATCGGGCGACCGAAGACCTTGTATTGCCCCCCGACAATGCCAAGAAGAAACCCGGCACGGATGAGGAGGGGTGCAAATGCGGAGAGGTTCAAGGCGACCAGTGGGGATGTCATCGTGGTGCCGGGGTTGGCACCGAAGATGATACTGAGCGATGCGATAAACGATATTATTCCTGCGTTCACGAGCCCCACGATGATGATCGTGGTTGCCATGCTGGACTGGACAACGGTGGTAATAAGCGCTCCGGCAGCAGTTCCCCTTACCGGGGTTCTGGTCATATGTTGGATCAGGTTCCGGCAATAGTCCCCGGCAGCGAGATGGACTTCATGCGAGAACTGTTCGATCCCATAAAAAAGAGGATGATACCGGGAATAATCGCGAAGACCAGTTCCATGAAATCATTGTCCCCTCTCTATCAAGGGGTTTGGGTCACAACCGTGCATAGTCGATACCGGTTGCCACCAGATAATCGATCCCAATCGCTGCAAAGTGTTTTTCACTGCATACGGTCTTTTCATTCTCAAGACCTCTCAAGCCCAGTGTTTCCTTTGTGCCCTGTGTCTCTGGATATTTGTGGAAATCAAAAAAATCGTTCCCCCGTAAGACCAAAACCGTTTTTACTCGTCCCTTGCATATGTATGGTACATCAGCGGTACCTGTTCCTGCCAGATGGAATGTTTTATGCACTCTGCCAAACATCGCACCCAATCCCCCATGACAAAGGCACTCCGCCTCCTTGCATCGGATATCGGCATCGTAATTATTACTGCCGCGATCCTCATAGGGGTCTACCTGATTGATACGGTTACGCCGCTGGGCGAACCGGTCTGGCTCCTGTATTTCGTCCCCCTCATCCTCTCTTTCTGGTCAGGCAGGGTATATGCGATTCCGGCGGTCTGTATCGTTACCCTGCTCTTTTTGATATCCGGTTTATTGCTCTCCCCCCACGGAATTACATTCTCCCACGCGATTGTCTACCGGCTTACGTTTTACCTTGTTTTTATCAGTGTATCGATTATCCTCTGGACGATACGCCGGCGGCAGAACCTGTAAAATTCCCGGGACTCCCGGTAACACAGGACCCCGGCGTTTCTGGAATTCCGGGGAGGCAAGGAGACTGTCCATGGTAGCATATGCTGGAACGGGAAAAATGAAATAGTTTGGGAATCGGTTCGATTCGGAAAAAAACCGGTGGAGTGTCAGGGTTTATGGCGGAGCGGGTGAATGTTCCCGTATGACAAGCACCGGTTTTGTTGCCATGTGCGCCACGGCAAATGCGGTGCTTCCGATGACGGCATCCTCAAACCAGCTTTTGCCGTGGGGACTCATTGCGATCAGTGACACGTCCTCCTCCTCTGACACCGACAGTATCATCGCTGTCGGATCCCCGGCGCGGACGTGATGCCGCACGGCAATCCCGGATCCGGTTAGTTCCCGTGACAGGGTTTCGAGTTTTTCCCCGGACTCCTGTGCTGCCTGATCCGCCGGCACGTTTCCATTCTCTCCGGTCACGACATGCAGGAGAATCACGTGTTCAATTCCGTGTATGGTACGGACAAACGCCAGTGCCTCGCTGGCATGGCGGGAGAAGTCTGTAGGTACGAGTATGTGCGAGAAAATCCAGCGACCGGAGGTGTGACCGGCTATCGCCCGGTGATGCTCCATTGTGTCCGGGTGGATGATAAGAACGTTCGTCTGTGCCGAGCGCAACACCTCCGATGAAATGCTCGGTAAAAACAGGTCCCGGAGGATGCTTTTTCGCCGGACCCCCATGATAATCAACGATACGTTCTCTGTGTTTGCGATATCCAGGATGGTTGTCGTGATGCTGCCTTCGTCCCGGAAAGAGACGATCATTTTCACGATTATCCGTACTTTCAGGTCGAACGTCTCAAGGAACGCCTGCTTTTCTGCAAGAAGAATTTTTGCGTTTTCCAACTGCTCGCTGTGCGACAATCCGATGATGGAATGATCCGTCGCATCGACGATATGCAGGAGTATAATCTCCTGTATTCCAGGAATGTGGATGATATGGTGAAAAATTTTTTGCGAGGCAACTGAAAGATCCGTGGGAAATAATACTTTTTTAAACATCAGCGAGTCCTTTGACAGCATATGGCGATCAGGACAAAAATAATTTTTCGTCACTCCCCCTTTAAAATGAATCATGGTGCTGAGTTCCTGATCTCTGTTCTCTCTTGTCCTGCCGGGAAAGTACGCGACAGGGTCATTTCCCGGCTACCCCTGGGATCCCTTATCACCTCTCCGACATGATGCAGCAAAAAAATACAATCGCATGTGAGCAGATGGAGTTCCGGTGACAAAATCTTTTCCAAGAGCGGTTGGATGGGGAAAATTCAAAAAGAATTCAGCGATTCAGGAATCGTATCACCTCATCACAGAACCGGTCCGGGAACTGGTACGCGAGTCCATGTCCTGCGCCCGGGATCTCGACCAGTTCTGCGCCAGGTATCCGCCCGCCCAGAATACGAGAGTTCACGGGTGGGACGATCACATCGTCTGTTCCGGTGATCACAAGCGTAGGCGAATGGATGGCTCCCAGCCGAACGAACGATCCGGTCCAGCCGAGGAACGCAGACACCTGCCGTGCCACAATCTCATTTGCGGTGGTTTCGTATACTTCCGGGCAATAGTGGAAAGGATCATGGTCAGCCAGCCACGACGGCGGGAAGAGCAGGGTGAACATCCGGTTGACGACGTCCGCCATCGTTCCCGTCTTATCGGTGAGTTGAGCGATGATCTCCGGTGGCGCCCGTACCGCTTCCGCTCCCCCGCATTCACCGGCTGCCAATATGAGTTTGTTGACCATGTCCGGAAAACCAAGGACAAGTTCCTGCGCCACGGACGCTCCCATAGATATCCCGAGGACGTGGGCAGATGGGATGCCGAGAGCGTCCATCAGGGTTGCCGTATCACGGGCAAACAGGGAGATGGAGAACGGTTTGTCCGAGACGCTCGAGTATCCCGTGCCCCGGTTGTCGAAGATGATGACCCGGAAGTAAAGAGAGAGTTGCGCAAGAACGGGCGGGTTCCACGTATCCATCGTGGACGCAAGACCGTTGATGAGGACAATTGGATATCCCGAGCCGCATTCCCTGTACGCAAGAGCCACATCGTCAACAGGCACCGTTTTTACCGGACTCAGGGTCACGACACGATATCTGTTCTCCGGTGTTATTAAAACTCTTCGTGGGGGAACCCTGTCCGGCGAACGGGGACCGGGCAGCGTGAATAAAAAAGGGAATCACGGTCCCCTGAGCAGGCTTGTGGAGCGCCCACATTTCTTGTCGTGGACGGCTACCCTGTGTGGCAGTCACCGGATCATCATCACGTTTTCCGGGATACGGGAGATGTCAGTTACGGGAGATCCCCTTGATGCAATACGGGTTCGATTACGGAAAGGCAACCCTGCGATCCTGTGCCGGTTGATGGTGCTGCGTCACATCACCACCCGGGTGATCACCCCGTGGATCTTCTCCGGGGGCAACTCGTAGAACTGGACAAATGCGGGAGTGACTTTCTTTAAAAGCCCGTACAGTTTCCAGAAGAACTTCTCGCTGACAATATTCTCCATCCCGTAAAAGATCGTCTTCTCCTCGATTCCCTCCGCCCGTAAAAGCCCGATGATGTCCACGATCTCCATATACCCCGCAGTGATCAGGAACGCATGAAGACCCGGCGCAAGCTCGCGATCATGACGGGTATCGATGCCAAACGGGTGATCGGTGATCCGGATGGAGACAAGGACATTCTCTTCGTACAGGATCTCGTTCTTGAACATCACCCGTGCGATATAGGGGGAGATGTGGTTCTTGTCCGTTGTGAAGAAGAGTGCCGTTCCATGCACCTTGGGGAGCGTTGCATACGCCTTTTTGTATTCAGGAAGGAACTCCTTCAGCCGTTCCGGTCTCAACATGCGATGGAGCTGATCCTGCCCCCGCACAAATGCAACGATGATGATCAGCGGGATCGCTGCAATGATAAACGACCAGTACGCGCCATGCGGGATCTTCACAAATGCGGAGAGTAAAAAGATCGAATCGACAACGATCAATACGCCGGAGATGACGGCTTTGGTGAGATCCAGCCGGAGGGTGAAGATCATGGTCATCATGATCGCCGAGATCGTCATGGTGCCGGCAACGGCGAGACCGTACGCGGATGCGAGGTTCTCCGAGGTCTTGAACTCCAGCATCACGATAATCACGGCAGCAAGCAGCATCCAGTTGACCGCATCGATATAGATCTGGGATCGCAGGTCCGGCGATGTAAACTCAATCTTCATCTTGGGAATGATCCGGGTCATCATGCCCTGGTACATGATCGAGAACATGCCTGAGATCATCGCCTGGGACGCGATCACGGTTGCAGCGATGCTTAAAATGAGGAACGGGACAAAGAGCAGAGCTGCCTGTCCCTGCACCATGCTGAAGAGAACCGTATGTGCATCCGGGTGATTGAGCACATAGGCGCCCTGCCCGAGATAGCTGATGACAAGTGCCGGGAATATACAGTACCATCCTTTCACAATCGGCTCTTTGCCGAGGTGCCCCATGTCCGCGTAGAGGGCTTCACCCCCGGTAACACAGAGGAGAACCGCAGAGAGGACAAAAAAGGATCCGATCCCGTTCTCCGCGAGAAAGCCGGCTGCGTATGCCGGGTTCAGCGCGAAAAGAACCTGCGGGGCGGATGCGATCGAGACGATCCCGGAGACCGCAAGGGCGAGAAACCAGACGAGCATGATCGGACCGAATGCCCAGGCAACCCTTTCCGTGCCCCGTTTCTGGAAGACAAAGAGCGCGATTGCAATACAGATGCCGACAAGAAGGATCCACCCGCCCCAGATCTCACCGAATCCCGGGATGAGCCGGATGCCTTCGACTGCGGAGAGGATACTGATCGCGGGTGTGATTACCCCGTCGCCGATGAAGAGTGCCACGCCGATGATGGTGAGGACAGAGACAAATGAGATCATGTGGGGATTTTTCAGCCGGGTGGTGAGAAGTCCCTTTAATACGATGGTTCCCCCTTCGCCTTTGCTCCCGAGATACATGGCAAGCCAGGCGTACTGCACGGTGATCACAATGATCAGTGACCAGACGATGAGGGAGAGGAGCCCGAGGATGTTTCCCACGGTGGGGATCATAAAGAGCAGGATGGCGCCGATCGTGTAGATGGGGCTGGTGCCGATATCACCGAAAACCACCCCGAGGGATTTGATGATCTGAGAAGAGGAAGAATGATTCGAATTATTCATCTGTTAGAGATGCGGGAAAAACTGATAAAACCTTTCTGTTCCTGAACGAGCGTGAGGATGGATTACCGAATGACTTGGTGCAGTGAAATGGTGTGAGTGTGCGGGGGTGCACCCGTATGCGAACATGTAACATGAAAATCGGCAAGCCGATTTTCATAACGGCTTGCCTGATGCACACATCATGGTGTTTTCTTCGTTCGGGTGCCGTGTTCATCCCTTCAGATCGCCCGCAACGAATTGATCGATCCAGGTACCGATCTCATCCCTGACCCTCCGGTACCCGCGAAGGATCTCATTATCTGAGCCGGGCGTCAGGTGCGGATCGTCAAATCCCTGGTGGATAGTCTTCTTCGCGCCAGGTACAACCGGGCAGACCTGGTGGGCGTTATCGCAGAGGGTGACGGCAACATCGAACGATATTCCCTGGAGGGCACCGAGGGTCTTTGACTGGTGTGCGGAGATGTCGATCCCGATCTCCTGCATCACTGCAATTGCCCGCACACTCACTCGGGACTGGCGGGTGCCGGCTGAGAAGACCTCATACCGGTCCCCGTATTTCGCCCGCAGGTAACCCTCTGCCATCTGGGAGCGGGCGGCATTTGCCGTGCAGACGAACAGAATTTTGGTTTTCATGTGCCTAGCCTCATCCGTGATTCTGATAAACCGAATTGCCTCGTATCGCTACTCATCGATCTCTGCATGTCTGTCCCTGTTTCAGCCATCGTTTTTTATTCATCTATCATCAGTGCCACCATAAATATTCCCTTTGGATTCTCTCTCTTTCGCTGCCTTCGTAGCACCCCGCGCCTTCAGTTTCTCAATGAGTGCAAGCGCCTTCTGCTTTGCCACCCGCTCGCTGTCATCGCCAGGTTCCGCCCACGGTTGCATGACGTTCCACGTAATCTTCCCGCTGAGTGGTGGTTCCGGAAATGCACCGGGATCGCAGAGACTCTGCCCCCGGAACTCCACAGGATCTTCCTGAAAACACGACCAGACAGCTTTACGGATCACCGTCTCTTCCTGGAACTGGCAGTCAACAAGCGTGACCTGCTTCCGGAAGCGGTCAATAAACTCTCCGGGAACATTGAACAGCGTCGGGCTTAGTGCATCCGTCCCGATGATTACCTTCTTTGTATCCACGCCATTTTTCATGAGTGCTTTGATTGCATCTCCGGTGTGGTGTCCATCCGATTCCGGTCCACCAAGAATAAGGTAGCGGATGTTTGTGTTGGCGACAATGTTGCAGATGATCTTTTCAATCCCGATGTTTGCGGTCTGGACAGTCCCGGCAATTGCCGCACCTGCTTCCACACCAGTCCTCACCAGGTTCTCAATCCAGGGTGGAATGTTCTCGGCTTCAGTATTCAGGATGATGACTACCGCTGCCGGGGAAAAATCATTTCCCCGGAGGTAACGCCCTTCTTCAGGAGGATAATCCGGGTGCGGTTTTACTTTGAGCATGGGCATCATCTCACCTGATCTCTTTTCCCTGCTGCATCATACGGTCTCTTCTTCTTAAAGACAGCCAGACGATGCCAAGCATAACCGGGATCTCGATAAGCGGTCCGACAACGGTCGAGACTGCAACCATAGGCATTGTGGCAAAAGCAGTCAATGCGATAGCGATGGCAAGCTCAAAGTTTCTACCCGTGCAATGGAATCCCATTGTAGCTGAATC
>JAQTSH010000384.1 GCA_028711405.1 Methanoregula sp. | reverse complement strand
ACATCCATTTGTCCCTGCTATGGATCTCTCTTCTCCATAGGTTCCTGTGGCAAATCCGCCATGAACACTTTTTTAGTTCTGCCCAGACAGCTGAACCCTTGTCGTGGATTGCAGAATCCCTGAAATATTTCTGTATAAATATCCACCCCGATGCCTTGCGTCATCCGTCCCGGGATAAAAAAAACATGAAATGATTATTATTTCTTTTTGCCTTTATGTTCATCCGGCACAGGTTTCAGGTAGACGATCTCGGCACCGACATCCTTTGCAAGCTGTTCAATCTCAAATTTCCGGAAATGTGTCGCTTCGATCTGAATCTGACCCCCGGTAACTGCGATGATGCGGTACTTCGGGGACTCGACACCCTCGCCAACTTTCTGGCGTTCACGAATATAGATCTTCATCTCTGTCCTCCTCACCGTTTCCGGTACACATGCCCGTGATTGGATTCGTACCTGGGATCGGTGTCTGATATACCAATTGGTTTACGTTTCCTTATATTGTTTTGCCTGATATCTATAGTGTTGACACCATCATGAGCGAACGGTTTGAACTATCAAGCGGACTACAGGGTGAAACCCTCGTAAGGAAAGGGATGCACAGGAATGGTGGATCCCGGGCACAGATCCGTATAGCACCGGAGGTTAACGTTGTCAAGATCGGCGGGCATGGTGCAATCGATTACGGGCGGGAGGTCATGTACCCGCTCTGCGAGGAGATCGGGAAGTTATCCCAAAAGCACCAGATGCTGGTCGTCACTGGCGGCGGCGGGCGGGTGCGTCATATCATGGACATCGGCATGGACCTGGGAATGCCCACCGGAGTGCTCGCTGAACTCTCTGCGAAGATCTCCGAGCAGAACGCGATCATGGTCTCGATTCTTTTGTCAAAATACAATGGCACGCGGATCCACACGGGAGACCTCCTTGAACTCCCGATGCTCATGAAGCTCGGGATGCTCCCGGTCATCCACGGGACGCCTCCCTACGGGTTGTATGAACACCCGGCACGTTCGGATCTCGTTCCGGCGCACCGCACCGACACCGGCGCATTCCTTATTGCCGAAGTCCTCGGAGCAAGGAACTGCATTATCGGAAAGAACGTTGACGGGCTGTACTCCGAAGATCCCCGGAAGAATCCGGATGCTGATCTCATACGGGATATTACCGCTGCCGAACTGATCAAACTAGATCTTGAAGACCTCGTCATTGAGCGGATGGTCGTCGATCTCCTGCAAAACGCGGTCAACATCCGCGAAGTCCGGATCATCAACTGTCATAAACGGGGCACTATCGAAAAAGCAATAAACGGTAAAAATGTCGGCACGATCATCCGGGCAGAATAATTCCCTTCCCTGATCTTTTTCTTGTGATGCGATGACCGTGACCGGAAAACCCGCACTGAAATTCTCGCTCTTTGAGCTTGCGGGTGCGTTTGGCGATTTCGGCACGATCATCCCGCTCATCCTCGCGGTCGCACTTGTGACGACGATGAATGTCGGGTACATGCTCCTTTTCTTTGGCATCTGGTTTATCGTCACCGGCTGGTACTACGGTCTGCCTGTCCCGATTGAACCGATGAAGGCGATTGCAGTGGTTGTCATTGCTGAAAAACTGAGTGCAGGTGAGATCGCTGCGGCGGGGATCATCCTTGGGCTCCTGTTTCTCCTGATCAGTTACGGACCCCTCCTGCTCTGGCTTGAGAAGGTCATACCGGAAGCGGTTGTGCGTGGCATCCAGCTGGGGCTTGCCCTGCTTCTTGTAAAAACAGCAATCGGTTTTATCACTGCCGATCCAATCTATGCAGGGATCGGCATTGCGATCATCCTCGGTTTTTTTGTTATCGTTACATACCGCGCCGCCATTCCCGATCTATCAGCGCTTGTCATCATCTGCACCGGCATCGTCACCGGTATCGCCCTCCACGGATGCCCTGCCGTGCACGTGCTGTCGTTCCCGTCACTCGTCATTCCGGCACCTGCGGATTACATCGCCGCAACATATTCCCTGGTCCCTTCGCAGGCGCTCCTGACCGTGACAAATGCCATTCTTGCCACTGCCCTCCTGACAAAGGATCTATTCCGGGTTGACGTGCCGGCTTCGCGGTTCTCCCGGACCATCGGGCTTATGAACCTTACATCCGTGCCATTCGGAGGATTCCCGATGTGCCACGGTGCCGGTGGGCTCGCCGGGCAGTACCGGTATGGAGCGCGGACGGGAGCGGCAAGTGTCTGTGCTGGCGTGATCTTTATCGTCATCGCCCTCCTGTTTGCGTCCGCTGATTTCCTCACGCTCATCTCTGTCGGTTTTTTCGGCGCGCTCCTCATCTTTGTCGCGCTTGAGATAGGACGGCACAGTGTGAAGACATCCTCACTTCCGCTTACCCTTCTCGTTGGCATCATCGCGCTCCTCGTTTCGATGACAGCGGCGTTCGTGATCGGGATTGTTGTGGCGTATGTGATGCAGCGGGCAGGTGCCCGTCGGAGACAAGAGATGCCTCCGTGCTGAAGTATCTCATAAAACTGGGGACGTGACGGGTGTCCGGTCCCGG
>JAQTSH010000046.1 GCA_028711405.1 Methanoregula sp. | reverse complement strand
TGGGACTGGAATGTGACGGTCACCATCGGACCGTCGGATATCGATGCGCTGATTGCATATATCCGGTCGCTTCCAGCTCCGCTGGACGTGACAACGGAGGGGAGGGTCAGGATAGCTGCGTAAGGGGTTGTATTTCCCTGTGATGCCGGAGCACGACCGGAGCATAATACTTTTCACGTCCAAATCTTTTCTCAATGGGAGTGTAGTGCCATGTATTTGGCTTGTTAATACGAAGGTTAATCGTTTTTATCCCAGGGTGAAGGATAAGGATAGTTTTCGCCCTGGCAGTAAAAGAGAAAAGGATCACAGCGAGCTCGATGTTCTGGTTGAGAGGGCATATCTTCTCTCTTGCGCCACCACGTAGTACTAAGGTCAAGGGAGCAAGGAAAGATACTATTCTTTGTGCAGGTTGTGTTTTTGTGCAGATTGCAAGAAAATCCACTTCGATGTTATCAGTCATTGCAGGGACATTACAGGTGGTTTGTTTGCTTCAGGTATTTCCAGTTTCCAGTCCCGTTCTGGCGCGTCCAATCCCATACCCGGATCTCCTCTACGCATAAAATCCACGGCATCACGTATCTTCATGTTCATTTCAGAAAAATCATTGCTCTCTTCTTCTGCTCCGATGTACCAAGCCCGGAAAACTGATGCTGGAGGATTCATAAACCCGCCAGAACAGCGGCAGCAGAAAAATCCGTTTCAAAATGAACCCAGGGGAGGTTGGTGACCCCAGGGTGGAGCATATATCGAGAAGCCCGCGTTGATTACGGGATAAATATGACGATCATAGGACTTACGCAATGTGGCTTCAAACCGTAAATTTTGGAAATGTAAAATTGTAACCACAACATGACGTAAAATATATTCAGTTGTTAAAAAATCTAAAATTGCGTTCGTCGTATCTACTATCCATCGTATCCTGTCTCAAACCCGTCATGAACGCTGTTTACGGCATTGCGGCAACTTGCGGCATGTTGCGGAAAAATGCCGCAAAGAAAAAGGCGCAGTAAAACCGTCAGATTTCCTTAAAACGAATAATACTAAGAATTAAGTACTAATACCATGTTCATTGCGGAAAATCCGGAATTATGTGGCATCCCTTGCGTACCTGATGTTCCGGGGCATGGTGCAGATCTATGTCCCCGCATTCCGCCATCTTCCGCAACGAACAATCGATTATTGCAAATATCAGTCTGATACAGGAATACTGCCCATTTCGGTCTCCAATGGGTTGCAGCAGATTCCGCCAGGTTGCCGCAACGTGCCGTAATTCCGCACAACTCCCATAAAATGGTGGCACAATGATCCACACGATGCCCGCGGTACACAATGAATACACAGTGTACAAGGAGTCGATCCTAACCTCACGATCCGGGCACGGGATGACTATCACCTCTTTGCCCAAAGTCTAAAATCTGCTATGGATATCTACGAGAAGGTACGCAATGTGACTTCAAACCGTAAAATTTGGAAATGTAAAATTGTAACCAAACGTAGAGTAAAAGGATCTTCAGTTATCAAAAAATCTAAAATTGCGAAAGTCCTGGATCAGATAATTCCCTTGAGGTTTCACTCTTTTCTGGTTGAAGTGGAAAACGTGCATAACCGCTTCAGACCTTTCCGCATTATCCGTTTGCATTTCAGAAGAAAGATCCATTCGCGGATAGCGGCAAGGATCATCATTTCATGAATCACGCTCCTGCGATTGTATCAGCTTCCACTGGAGCCTGAGTGCACGGTGCTTGCCATGAAAAAAGGTGAGAGGGTATGACAGGGAGACATTTCCATGTTCATGTCAACGGAACACCACGTAACCGCTCGTTATGACTTTGCTGCTCACCCGGTCGATGATCATATAGCCGGTCTTTGTCCCGAACTGGATCCCGATCCCGTTGGAAGCACCGCTCGGTTTCCACATCAGGTATTTTCCACCGGTTGCACCCCATCCTGACCCGCTGCTGTCATAGTGATTATCCGAATAGAACATGAATCTGTCACCGGGTGAGATACTCATATCACCAGATGCGGCTCCGACCTTTGCGAAAAACCCTCCGATACCAGAAGGCAGGCAGGTCTTTGAAGGGATTGTATCTGCCGAGGTGAACGTATACTTCGTGCCGCCACCATCGAGTATGATGTCGACCTCGTTAAGCGAGATTGTATCTCCACCCGTGTTCTCGAACATGATGCCGTTTTTAGCAGTAAACCCTGTCGCATAATCGGTTGTAGAACCATCCGTGGTATCCTCATCCGAGAAGCCGGTAATGACCGGCTCCGCGGTGATACTCACCAGCGGCGTTTTCTGCTGGCTCCCGCCCAGACCTCCGGAGAATGCGGAGACGACTGCCGCGATAATAATCGTCACGACGAGCATCAGCATCACGCCAACCACTGGCGATACAGCATCACTGGTCATCCGCTTCATGATACAACAACCTCCTTATTAAAGAGATACCTGCCACTGGGTTTATGGAGGATCTTCACGTCAACCACCTTGCCGGCACTAAAATCTGCCACATCCGAGAATCCGTGGGGCTCCTCGTCATCATTGATGCCGAGAAGGTCTGCCGTTCCCGCGTTGCCGTTTGTGCACATGATATCTCCGGACTTCCAGGTGAAATTGCCAAAGTCTGCATAGAAGTTTTCAGACATGGTACTTGTCCCGTTTGTTGAACTCCCGGCATACCCGAATCTCATGTCATTGAGGAAGGGGACTCTTGCATATGAACGGCAATCGTCATAACCCTCTCCATACCATGAGGAATAATTACTTGGTCCGTAAAGATCCGTGCCCTCGCTCAATACCGTCTGTTCATGACGATAGGTATAACTGGTGCTGTTCGTGTAATAGGTAATAATTGCAAGATCCTTTGTCGGGATAGCATCCCCGCTCAGTAACTTGATGTCAACATTCGCTTCATTGCTATACATACCAGCACCGGTAGTTGAAATTTTTACATCGATCGCTGCCTTCGGCGTCTCCTTCGTGGCGGATCCCATTCCCCCCGCAAATCCGGAGACCACCGCTGCAATAATAATCGTTACAACGAGCATCAGCATCACGCCAACAACGGGAGAGACTGCCTGCTCATAAGCTACTTTTCTGCATTTCCCCATTTTATCATCTCCTGCTAAGAATATACCCTATCAATGAGTTCCTGTGGCTATTCAGCCATGAACACTTTGATGGTCATCATGCGAGGAATAAAGATCTTCTCCGAAAAGGATCAGTGGTCCTACAGTCCAATCACATGTGACATGATCAAAATATCTTGCGTTAAAACTATTTAAGTTAATCATAATTATTTGTCTTAAAACAAATAAACTTTTGTTCTAGCAGGTACATAATCTTGTGGCAGTACGGTTCTGCAGGTTTAGGAGACCAAAAATGTCCAGAGTTCGATCAGGTAACCACCCGCCGGGATGCAGCAGAAAAAAAACAGAAGATGTCCTTTACCTCCTGGTTCTGGTCTGCCTCCTGGGGTACTTCATCATTCCAGCATCTGCATCCGGGGAATCCTGTACACTATCAGTAGCATCCATTCCCGACAAAGCCATGGTTGTCGTGAACGGAAGCCTCATCGGTACCGCCCCGGTCTCCTCGCTCGAACTGCCCTGCGGCAACAACGCCGTAACGGTCTCATCAAATGGGTATGTCACATATACAGAGAATGTACTATTGGAGAACGGAAAACCCGTGACCATTATCGCCAACCTCCAGCGGCTTTCCGACCGGGGTTTGGTGACTATCAGGTCAGTTCCCCCTGAGGGGAATCTGTTTGTTGATGGTAAAGCCCGGGGGGTGACCCCCCTCACAGTAGACAACCTGTTACCTGGTCGCCATGAAATCCTGATAATGAAGACAGGATATGAAGATTATCATGATGTAATTTCCGTTACCAAAGGTACCACAACCGAATATACAGAATATATGGTCCCGCTACCGGGAACAGGTTTTTTGAGCGTGACTTCTTCACCAGAAGGAGCGGATGTCAGAATAGACGGGATCATGAAGGGAACGACCCCCACAAACCTCCAGCGGATCAGCACCGGAAACCACACAGTTGAGATTTATCAGAACGGATACTGGAATTTTTCTGGCATTGTAACTATCAAGGGTGGTGAAGCCTTGCTGGTAAAAGCTGATCTTACAATCATTCCCACGTCGTGTACCCTGTACCTCGATTCTTCACCGCATGGGCTGGAGATTTATCTGAATGACACATTCAAGGGATTTGCACCCGTCACACTGGAAAATCTTCCTCCGGGAGATTACGTGCTGGAATTCCGACAACAGAATGGCGTATCCGTGAATCGTTCTTTTCGTTTCTTTCCCGGAAGAACGAATGAGATTTTTGCGATACTTGATGATGAGAACGGGGGATCAATGATCAATAAGGAATGGCTGTACCAGAATGACAGTCATATGGCAGAACAACCGGGCTGGGTACAGGTAAACGCAACCCAGGTCATTGAGAAAACATTCACATGGGACACCAATGGACATACAGCAACCATTACGCTTGATATCCCTCATGATTTGTACAATTATTATAAAGCCCAGGCACATCCGACGGTGAAGAACCAGAGTACATTATCGGCATATACAATAAACGAGAAAGACCGTCAGTACCTCCATGCACTCGTGAACCAGCTCAAGGATGCCAGTGAGTTCAAAAGTTACCGTGCCCGAAATGACTATCGTAATGTCATTGCCTTTGTCCAGAGTATTGAATATAAAAACGATATTGATCCGGGAACAAAGAAGGTTACGGAATACTGGAAGTACCCCATCGAGACGCTTGGCGATGGAGGTGGGGATTGTGAGGATACGGCAATCCTTTCTGCCTCACTTCTTAAAGAGATGGGGCATGATGTTGCGGTTGTTTTCTTAACTGGTAAACCCGGGCATGCTGCTGTCGCGGTTGCCTGTGACAACTGTAATGGTTATTATTATCCGCTCAATGGAAAGCGGTATTATTATCTGGAAACAACAGGGACAGGTTTTTCCCTGGGTGTCATCTCAGATAAAAAGCATCAGACATCGACGGCGTTACTCATCCCGCTCTGAACGGAATTATGGTAGGTATTTCACAAAAAAAATGATGATGTGGAGAACAGCAGAATGATACGAAAAATAATCTGTCAGGAATCGATAACTGTGCTGTGCACGGTGGTATTGATACTACTTGCTGCAACGACATTTTCCAGCGGTTGCATTAAGGCATTACAGAAAAGTCCGGAATCTGCACAGTCCGTTGATGCTTCATCCCAAATTACCGCAGGGAATGCGATCACGTCTGCTCTTCCTCGTGCACCCCCGGATTCTGTGCAACAGATTCCCATCGCGGAGATGACCCCGTTAAAATCTGAGGTTGTTACTGAAGTCGCCCCGATCCTGCCGGAAAATCCCTATCCCATCCTTCACGGGGTCCGGGTCAATGCAACCCCGGAGTATTCTTTTCTTAACCGTATCCCGGATTTCAAAAAGACCTATACCCTGCGCGGCAATGCGACCGGACTTCTCGTAAATGTCGTTGAAGGACCGCTCTATATTGTTTTCAAGGTTAAACCGGAATATGACTGTCTTGCAAACCCGGAATCCTGCCGGGGAACCCTGACCGTACCGGTTAACCGTCCCTTCATGACAATCACGGTACGGGACAACCAGACCCATGAAATTGTTGCGAAAGACGGGTACGCGCGAGAGTACAGTTCGGATAATGGTCACTATCAGATAGAGGTCATTTCTAAAAAGGGCACAACCACCTCTACACCCGGACCCCGGTATATCCCAATTTATCAAGAAGGTGCATTCCACATCACGGTCGAGGGAAACTACCTTGACGTTGAAATTTCAATCATCACCGGTGCGTCCCCCGATCCACTCAAAATTACAACAAATGCCGGCACTGCTACATCAACACCAGCACCCATAGAGCCACAACGGATACCTCCGGGGTGGAGATGAGGAGGAGACCATGTTTTGGAATGTTCTGGTTATGATGTCTTGTGTGTTCATGCTCATCGGACTCAACGGTCTGTTCACGATACTCAAAAATAAAAACCCTTTAACAAAAGACCTGCCCTCGCCCGGATCGGATCCCCAGTCACCCTCCAGTTCCCCGGATAAAGCGTTGCCTGCATCGAATATGCGGACCTTCAGGGCAGTCTTTGAACACCAACGTATGATCCTCACTGAACCTACCTGGAAAGGAATGATATCACTAGCAGCGGTTATTGCAGTGACGCTGATATCAGCGATCATCGTGATGTTTGTCGATCTTCCGATTCCAGTAATGATCTGCCTCAGCATTATAGCCCTCGCCGCAGCTGCACTATCAGTAAAAACAATAATCAGGCGCCAGGCTCTTGGAGCCTGGTTCCCCCGTGCCGTGCGTGGGAAAAATGATGATATCGTGCCCTTTACTGGACAGAAACCCGATTGCCCTGCGGTGCAGGAATCCGAAAACCCTCTTCATTCAGGTGCTTTCACGGAAAAGGCATCCCTTGCCACCCTGGAGCAGTACTGGGTCATCAAACCCTATTCCTATGTGAATATCGAGCGGGTCGGAAACGTGGGATTCACGTATATCGTGGTTGAACCCCCCATATCCCAGAAAGAGAGAACGATCCTGATGGAGACCTATGCGCATCTTCGGGACATCATCATTTATGACAACACGGTGAAAGGCAGGGATGAGCGCATCGATCCCATTGCAGTGGCAAGAATCATCCGGCAGTTCGACCCGGACATTACCGATGACCGTGCAGCGATCCTTAATTATTATATTGAGCGCGATCTCTCTGGCTACGGCCCGCTCGAAGTCCTTATGCAGGACCCGGCACTGGAGGATCTCAGCTGCAATGGCAACGATCTTCCCGTCTTCATCTTTCACCGGACCTATGGCAGTCTGCCAACAAGCATCTATTTTACAGAGGGCGAACTGAACCAATTCGTCTTAAAACTCGCCCAGAAAGCCAACAAGCAGATGTCGCTCTCCAATCCGATGGTTGACGCAACCCTGCCGAACGGTGCCCGCATCCAGATCACCTACAGCGAAGTGGTCTCAACAAAAGGCAGCTCGTTCACGATCCGTAAATTCCGTGCCGAGCCCATGACACCCCTTGACCTGATCCGGTTCGGCACATACGATGCACGGACCCTCGCATTTCTCTGGCTTGCCATCGAACACCGCAAAAGCCTCCTTGTAGTCGGGGGCACGGCAAGCGGTAAAACCTCAACCCTGAATGCGGTCTCGCTCTTTATCCCGCAGAATGCGAAGGTGGTCTCGCTTGAAGATACCCGGGAAATCCAGCTGCCGCACCGGAACTGGCTCCCCACCCAGACCCGGGAACTCAATGCAGAAGGAATCAAAGGCGATATCGATCTCTTCTCCCTTTTAAAGGCATGCATGCGGCAGCGCCCGGAATATATCATTGTGGGGGAGGTCCGGGGCGTGGAGGCACAGACCCTCTTCCAGGCAATGAACTCCGGTCACTCCACCCTCTCGACCATCCATGCGGGCAGTGTGCATGAGGCAATCAACCGCCTGACCCACGACCCGATCAATGTCCCGCCCGTAATGTTCCAGGCGCTCGACCTTGTCGTTGTCCAGTCCATCTACACGCTCGGCAAGACAAGAATCCGTCGCTGCCTTTCCATCCACGAGATTGAAGTCACCAGGGACGGGGAGATCAAACCCCTCCCCCTGTTTGAATGGGATATCCAAAACGACACATTCAGGAAGGTTTTCCAGACATCCAAGGTACTCAATGAGATCGCCTTCCACTGCGGGTGGGATGAAAAAGAACTGGAACATCAGATCAAAAAGCGCGAGGAGTTTTTCACCTGGGCTCTTGAAGTGGAGCCACCTACCTTGAGGGACCTTGCAAATGCTATTGATGGTATTGGTGACTAAATCGTGTTCTTGCCGCCCGCATTGAGAAAAGCCGAGAAGAGACTGACCGATTTTGAGATGATGATCCACGGCAGCAACCTGCGCACGGTGCTCCGGTCAGCCCATATGCCCATGACCGCAGAGGAGTATATCAGGTCGGTCCGGGTCAACCTTGCCGTTACTACTGTGATGTTCTTTACGCTCTACGTTTTTTTCTTGTTCAGCGGATTCGAATGGGAGATCTTTGGCTTGAAGACCTCCGGCATTCTTCTCTGGATCCTGTTATTTGTCCTGATCGTTCCCGGACTGTACATGATGCAGATATACTACCCGGGATTTATCGCTCACAGACGGAAAAGCCGGATTGACCTGGACATGCCCTATGCCATCTCCTACATGCAAGCGCTTTCCACCACCATGCCCCCGTACGAGATCATCCGGAAAGTGTACGAAGAACATGATATGTTTGGCGAGATATCAAAAGAGTTCGGTATGATCGTCCGGGACGTAGAGCTCTTTGGTAGTGACCTTGATGCAGCCATGAAAAATCTCCAGCGCACCACCCCCTCCACGAATCTCCGTGATTTCTTAAACGATCTCTCGATCGTCTTCGACAGCGGGGGAAATGTCACCACGTACCTCGGGGCAAAGACCGAATACTACCGGGACCAGGCAAAGCAGGAACTCGAACTGGTACTGAAAACCATTGAGATCATGGCTGAGGTCTATGTAACGGCATTTGTTGCCGGGCCGATTGCACTCATTATCATGATCGTCGCGCAGGGTATGACCAACTTCACGGGAATGGCATGGATCCTGCCGTTGATGTACATCTGTATCCCGGCAGGTTCTATTGTTCTTATCTGGATTCTTTCCCTGATGCTTCCCCCGGAAAACATGGAGATCTCCCGCAAGGAGACTGTTAAATACGATTTTGGATCCACGGTTCGGGGATCCAAGGATAAATCCATTTTAGAAGAAGATCCAACGAACAAGGAGTTCTACAAGAGGATTGAGGCGAACAAACGACGGAATTACTACCTTGGCATGTTGCGTCACCCGTTCAGGATATACATCCGGAGTTACTATTACGGCGTCGGTCTCGGGATATTCTTTGCCGGGATCATTGCCGCATTCTGGATCGCGGGAGGATTCGATATCTTTATTGAACATGATCAGATGGAAGCGGTCATCTGCCTGATCATCATCGCATTTATGGCACCGGTTGCTATTTCCTATGAGGGTAGGCGCTGGTACGTGCAGAACATCGAATCACACCTGCCGGATTTCCTCAGGGAACTCTCGGATATGAAAGACATCGGGATCACCCTGCATGACGCAATTCACCGGATATCCGGGGCGAAACTTGGTGTCCTCAGCTCCGAGCTCTCGGTCGCTTCCCGGGATATCAAATCAGGAGCCTATGTAAATTCCGCGCTGGTGATGATGGAGGAACGGATCGGTCTCGTTTCCGTGAAACGTGCGATCTCGCTCCTCGTACGAGCCAGTGAAATTACAACGAACCTCAGGCAGATATTTATCATCGCAATCACCGATTTCGAGTATTATCTCAGGTTGAAGCGCGAACGGGCAAACACGACGATTGTCTACGTGATGATTATCTACCTCTCGTTCGGCATCTACCTCTATACCGCATACCAGCTGAATGTCCCGTTCCTTGCGGCATTCAAAGGAATGAGCGTGAATGTCGACACGGCTGGCAACCTTACCGATATGTTCAACATCGGCATTATCCTCGCTACGTTCTCAGGCATAATGGCTGGGCAGTTCAGCTCGAACAGCATTCTCGCAGGTTTCAAGCACAGCATCGTTCTCCTCGCAGCCACGATCACCTTATTCGTGTTTATAATGTGATACGGGATTAAGGCAGGGTTGAAGAGTCTTCAACAGGTCTTCTCCACTATAACCTGAACTCGGCAATACATTGGTCGTGT
>JAQTSH010000383.1 GCA_028711405.1 Methanoregula sp. | reverse complement strand
ACATCCAGGGCATCACGATGCCGATCACGAAACACAACTATCTCGTGAAGGACACGGGGGATATCGCCCGCGTTGTGAAGGAAGCGTTCTATATCGCGGGGACCGGGCGGCAGGGACCGGTGCTTATCGACCTGCCGAAGGATGTCAATACCCGGTCGATCAAAGATCCGCAGGTGCCGGATAAGGTATCATTGCGGGGATACAACCCAACCTACAAGGGGCACACCCGCCAGATCGACAAGGCGCTGGAGATGATCGACCTTGCCGAGCGCCCGCTCATCTACGCGGGGGGCGGGGTGATCTCCTCGAACGCATCCGGGGAACTTGTCTCATTCGCGACACAATTGGGGTTGCCGATCACGACAACGCTCATGGGAATCGGGTGCATCCCCTGCGATCACCCGCTGAACCTTGGTATGCTCGGCATGCACGGGACTGAGTACGCGAACTTTGCCGTAACCGAGTGCGATCTCCTGATCGCCATTGGCGCACGGTTCGATGACCGGGTGACAGGTAAGCTCGATACCTTCGCCCCGCACGCGAAAGTCATCCACATCGATATCGACCCGGCAGAGATCGGGAAGAACAAGAGGGTCGATATACCGATCGTCGGCGATGTGAAATCCGTATTAAAAGACATGCTTGCAAGCCTGAAGAAGACGGGTGCACGCGACGCGTGGCAGAAGAAGATCACGCACTGGAAGCAGTACCACCCGCTCCGCTACGGGAAAGATGATGGGTGCCTGCACCCGCAGTTCATCATCCAGCAGATGAGCGAACTGTTGCAGGGCAACGCCGTAATCGTCTCTGAGGTCGGGCAGAACCAGATGTGGGCAGCGCAGTATTTCTGCTTCCGCCAGCCCCGTACCTGGATTACTTCCGGGGGTCTGGGGACCATGGGCTATGGATTCCCAGCGGCGATCGGGGCGCATTTCGCCCGCCCGGATGTGCCGGTTTTCGATGTTGCCGGGGACGGCAGCATCCAGATGAACATACAGGAGATGGGTACTGTGGCTCAGTACAAGATCCCGGTGAAGATCGCGATCTTAAACAACATGTACCTTGGGATGGTGCGGCAGTGGCAGGAGCTGTTCTACGACCGGCGCTATTCCTACACCGAACTCCCTCCCGTGGAGTTCGTGAAGATCGCAAATGCCTACGGTATTGAGGGAATGAAAGTGGAGTCATGCGACGACGTGATGCCGGCATTGAGAGCTGCTGTCGAGTGCGATGGTCCGTTTGTGATGGACTTCCGGGTCGAGCGGGAGGAGAATGTCTTCCCGATGGTGCCTGCCGGTGCGGCGATCAACGAGATGATAGGGGGGCACCCGCGATCATGAAACCGCATACGCTTTCCGTGCTTGTCGAGAACAAAGCCGGTGTACTCTCCCGGGTCACCGGTCTGTTTTCACGGCGCGGGTTCAATATCGAGAGCCTTGCTGTCGGTCCCTGTGAAGAGACAGGGATGAGCCGGATCACGATTGTGGTCATCGGTGACGATGCAATGGTCGAGCAGGTAATGAAGCAATTGAACAAGCTGATCGATGTGATCAAGGTCACCGACCTGACCGAGAACGAGCGGGTGGAACGGGAACTTGCCCTGATCAAGGTGACGGCAGAACCGGGTGGGTCCCGTTCCGAGATCATGCAGATCGCCTCCATCTTCCGGGCGCAGATCGTGGATGTCGGGGCAAAAACCGTAACCCTCCAGGTAACCGGAGATACTGAGAAGATTGATGGACTGGAGAAACTGCTCCGCCAGTTCGGGATAAAAGAACTCGTGAGAACCGGACGGGTTGGTATCCTCCGTGGCGCAAAGATCGTCACCAGTTCCAAATAACTTTCCCTTTTTTCTGATTCTTCAAAATCAAAAAAAAAATGGCTCTTCGACAAAGACTGAGATTTGAATTGAACGATTCATTCTCCGATCAGATTACAAGAAATTAATACCCCCAGATGCGATCGGCATGGTGTCTCGACCACAGATGATACGAGAATAGATAGCATTACACATAGTATGGAGGGCTCCCAGCCTCATGACCCTTCCGGAGCATGACGGGATAAGGATCGTGTAGGAAAGTATCCAGATTTACCCCTCAACGTGCCGAATAACGGTAAAAATCGTTACGTTACCTGACCTGGTCCCAGATGTTCATGGCAAAGGATTGAGCGTCGCTTCTGATTGCAGCACTTCACCTAAGATACTTAAGAACCGGGTCAAGATGCGCATACCCGATCAGGTGACCGGCTGTGCGCTTTTGTGACTGATCTCCCCCATACACCACAAACGATCGAGAAGAATCGTTCCCGGATAATGTATTCCAGTAGGTAATCTCTTTAAAGTAATCGTTATTCACCGTCCTTCCTGACTTTATCTCAACAGGGATCAGGTCTTCTCCTCTGTATTCGATGAGGCAATCTATTTCATGGCCGTGTTGGTCCCTCCAGAAGTACAGATTGGCTTCTTTTGCCTGATTGAACCGGTATTTTAAGAATTCAGTAACAATCAGCGATTCAAAGAGACCCCCTTTCAATGGATGGTAGCAGATAGTATCCGGGTTCTGTA
>JAQTSH010000382.1 GCA_028711405.1 Methanoregula sp. | reverse complement strand
TTTTCCGGTTGCGGACTGTGGGCATCTGAGTTGGTAAGGAACGGGACAGCATCGAGATCAGGTATCCCGGCACCATAGGAGCTGTCAGCAGAGAGTCCCAGTTCAAGAAAATCGATCGGTTCGTCCCCATAGCATCCACGGACACTCGAATGATAGGCATACATCGATCTCCACGGTGTGAATGCGTGCGCCGGTCCGATGTAGCCACCCACGGCATGCACCCTCTCAGCGATCACTTCACCCGTGAGAGTGACATGCGGTCGCCCGTTCGAGAGGATCGTCCGGCATGCCGGTGCCAGTGATACCTGCAGGGCTTCAAACTGGGAAAAATGCTCTGCGAGGATCAGGTGGTGCACCTGTCTGGCATCCTCGACCTCGCCGGTGGGAACGATGATGATCCCGGCATCGTTCTCAAGGAACGGGCTCCATCGCCGCCGCCATTCCGGCAGGAGGGCGTCCCCGGTACCGAGAATCTGAATTCCCTTGATCGTGCAGGCAGAGAGCAGGTTTTCCGGCTGCATCGCAGGGGACACAGCCATCGAGAACGGGGAGTGGATATGGAGGTCGGCATTCGCGAGCATGTTACCCGATGTAGCGCAGCTCATCGTCGCGCTGCAACTTCTCGCCCTCGATCAGTCCTTCAACGACCCGTTCCATCTCGGCAGCACGGTTATTGAGATCGCTTGGATCGACCGTGACCCCAATGATCTTGCAGAGTGCGGTCAGCACATTTGCTGCACTCATGGGATCGACAAGATACCCGCTGGTCTCACCCATCAGGCAGATCGCGTCAATCCCCCGGATCCGTCCCAACCCCAACAGGAGTCCTGCCGCCCCGATGATTCCACCGCCCGGCTCGTCGCGCTCGAACGTGACGCCAGCCGGCTCGATCTCGGCACGGAGTTCCTCACGGTTGACCGCTCCGAGGACGCGGGGACCATTCACCAAGTGTCCGACGCCAAAACCCCCAAGCGTGTAGATGCGTTTGACACCGAGTTCCTCAGCCACATCCAGGTAGGCATCCGATAAAATATAGTGCCCCTCGTTTGACGTGCTCTGGAAATCCCCGACCAAAAAGAGGATGTGGCGATCCGGTGCCTTGTAGAGATAGATCTCGTTACGAGGGAGGCGGGCGATGCCATTCTCCTCAAGGATCACCTGTGGGGGAAGATAGATCGAGTGTATCTCCCCGATCTTTTCAGCGGAGAGCACATGAATGATATATTCGGCGACGAGCTTTCCGACCTGACCGATGCCGGGCAGTCCTTCGATGAGGATGGGGTCGACGAGGTTTTTATCGGTAAAACTGTCAAGGTAGCTGATGCTGATATCATCGATCATTTTGCCATTCTCCGGTATTTCCCATAACGGTCCTGGACTGAAAACCGTGCGGGATGCGCGGTTGCGGTCGGTTGGTTACAGACAGGGCAGATCAAAGAAAGTGTATAGGTATGGTCTGCTGTGCAGCGACGGATACGACCACTCATTGGCTCTTCCCGGACTTGGGTTTCTTGACGAGCTTGCCTTCGCCGCCGGATTTTTCGAGGACTGCAATGGCAGAGTTTGCGGCTTTTTCAAGGGCTTTCTCTGCTTTCTTATAATCCGGTGCGGTCACTTTGATCCGGTAGGTGGGAGCGCCAAGGTAAAGAAGTTCGATCTCCACACCGGCGATTTTCACTTCAGCACTCTTCAGGGCTTTTTTTATGACAGAGATGCCATCAGGCTGGGTGGAAGTGAGGATCAAATTTCCGATCACTTCGACGTGGGGGGCTTTCACGCTCTCATGCGCGATATGCAGGAGTGCGTCACTCGCCATCTTTGTGAGCCCCAGCTTTTTTATTGTTCCATCGCCATCGGTGACGATATCTTCGAAGACAGGATAGAGCGCCCCATATTTTTCAAGGATCAGGTCTTCGATCCCGATCGCCGGTTCACCCGCAGTTTCTGCGACAAATCCGATCCATTTTCGTGCCTTGGATTCGTTCTTCCACTCACGGATCTTTTCCCGGCGCTGGTGCTCGTTGACATCTTTTAAGGACAGATCGATGTGACCCCGGTTCCGGTCGACATTTAAGACCTTGCAGACGATCTTCTGCCCTTCCCGGATATGGTCACGGATATACTTGATCCAGCCTGTCGCTATTTCAGAGATGGGGATGAGCCCCTGCCTGCCACCGTACTCGTCCAGCGATACGAACGCTACGAAGTCCTTGACATTTTCTACGGTGCAGACAACTAGTTCTGATTCCTGGGGCCACTCTCTGTCCTGCATGGGAGTTCTCACTTGAGCTCGGATAGGATCTCAGCCTTGATGGTCGCCTTTCCGCCAGTGGGAACAGCAAGGTCTCGTCCGCAGACGATACACTTTACCACCGTGCTCGCCTTGCTGAATATTGTCTGTTCATTTTCACAGTCCGGGCACTTTACTTTGTAAAATTTGCTCCGGTTCTCTCTTGCTTCACGTACCATGCTCTTTACTCCGTCAATTCAAACTTCGCGACCCGGTATCCTTTGCGCAGGTGTGCTTTTCCGCAGGTGACACAGCGGTACCGGACATTGATCTTCTTGGT
>JAQTSH010000045.1:5145-10008 GCA_028711405.1 Methanoregula sp. | reverse complement strand
CAACGGCAGTCTCCCTACGGTGCCAGGTGACAGATGACCACCTGACGATCTTTTTTGAGGATAACGGGCAGGGAGTTGAGGCGGACGCAAAAGAGATCATCTTCGACCGGCGGAACGAAAAGAAGAAGGGGATCGGGCTCTTTCTCGCACGGGAGATCCTCGCAATCACCGGAATCACGATAAGAGAAACCGGAATACCCGGCACGGGCGCCCGGTTCGAGATTGTGGTGCCGAAAGGCGGGTGGCGGTATCCGGACGTCGGGACCGCATCAAATCTGTGATCCGGTGAAGCGTTCCTGGTACAGCCCGAATCCTGAACAGATCACAAGGATCATAACCCCTGAAATGGGATTCTCTTTCACATACTGAGTAGGGAATGATGTCCGGCACCGGTTCGCCATTGTATCAACCCGTCGCGCTCGATCATAAAACCCTCGCGGCGGCACAATGACGGTTTTTTAGACGTGCCATGAATGAACGCAACCGTCGGGGAAAGCCCCAAATCTCCGATAATCCCCAGCGGCCGACGGAGGAGCTGTCATCTTGACTGCCTCACCTCGCAGATGTGAGGAGGATTACGACCTGAAGCAACAAAAGTGCGGGGATCAAAAATCTATACGGCAAAAGAGTATCAGTGCAACGCCAGCAGCCATCCCGCTTCCCCCCACAGCACCGATCACACATCCATGGCATAACGTATCCACTACCGAATGCCACCAGTACGAATGTTCATAACAGTATAGTGTGATGTAATCAATTACAGAATTATAATTTTTATACAGCGAAGGAACACCTGCCAGTGTGTGAGACTATGTGGACGCCCGATATCAGGACACTCTTTCTGAACCTCTTTCTTGTCAACGCCTTCCTGACACTAATGCTTTTCACTTACTGGAAGACGCAGAAGACATATTACGGCTTTGCAACATGGATGCAGAGCCTGTTTGTCATCTCGATTGGGTATCTCCTCTTAATGCTCCGGGATACGCTCCCCACGTTCTTCTCGGTCATTGTCGCGAATTTCCTTGTCATGCTCTCGGTGATGATGCGTCTTGAGAGTACCCGGCGATTTTTCTGGCAAAAACCGGTTCCTTTTCTCATCTACGGGATCCTCGCCCCTCTCACCGGCGTGTATCTCTACTTCACCTATGTCATCGATTTACCCCTCGTCCGCACATTCTTCGTAACCCTCCTCATCGTGGTCTGCCTCCTCACAACGAGCTTGCTTGCCCTGCGGGTACAGGAACCGGAAAACCGGATACTCAGGTTCGGCTTTGCCGCGACCCTGTGCATCATCGCAGTCCTCATGACCTCCCGCCTCCTCATATGGCTCGCCATCCCCGGAGAGCACTCGCTGTTGAGCCCGGATCCTGAAAACACGGTCTTTTTCATCGCCACCATTGTGACGGATATCCTGTCCACCGGATTCTTTTTGATGCTTAACATGGCACGGTCACAGGCAGAGCTCCGGGAAAGCGAGCTCGAGCAACGGATACTCCTCTCGAGCATGCCGGACTTTGTTGTCGTCTATGCCGGCGACCGAATCCTCTACGCCAATCCCTCGCTCCTGCACCGGTTTGGGATGAGCGATGAGGAGATGTACCGGCACGCACTCGTTGATTACATCGCCCCGGAGAGCCGGATGGAAGTTTTAGGAAATATCCGGAAACGGGATAGTGGGATGCACGTGGAACCGTACGAGATTGATGTCCTCACCCCGGTCGGAGAACGTCTGACCCTCTATCTCCAGTCCTCCTACCACTCGATCATGTACAAGGGTGTTTCGGCATTCCTTGTTGTCCTGACAGATATCACGGATCGCAAACGGGCGGAGCGGGAGCTCCTGGAGCATGACCTGTTCCTCCAGCGACTCATCGAAACGATCTCAAACCCCATCTTCTACAAGGACAAAGAGGGAGTATATACTGGGTGCAATACTGCCTTTGAACGGTACATCGGGCTCCCAAAAGACCACATCATCGGCAGGACCGTGTACGGGATCGCACCCAAAGAGCTTGCTGACATCTATGACGCAAAGGACAAGGAACTGATCGATCAGCCCGGCACGCAGGTATACGAGTCGCAGGTAAGGTACGCTGACGGATCCCTCCACGAGGTCATCTTCAACAAATCCACATTTTTTGATGCGGATGGCAACACCGCCGGGTTGGTCGGAATCATCCAGGACATCACCGGGCGCAAACGGGACGAGGCGGCGCTCCGCCAGGCATACAAGCAACTGAACCTCCTCTCCAGCATCACCCGCCATGATATCATGAACCAGCTCTTTGCGCTCCGTGGGTATCTCGAACTCTCGCATGAGATGATCAACAACCCTGCGGTTCTCGAAGAGTATATCCAAAAAGAAGAGCAGGCGGCGAGAACCATCGAGCACCAGATCTCATTCACCAAAGACTACCAGGAACTCGGTGCCGCCTCCCCGGTCTGGCAGAACGTAAACGAAAGCATTCAAAAGGCGCTTTCTGGACTCCAGGTCGGGAAGATCCGGGTCGAAACCGATCCCGAAGATCCGGAGGTATATGCCGATCCGCTCTTCGAGAAGGTCTTCTACAACTTGCTCGACAACGCCCTCCGGTACGGCGGCGATCGGATGACAACGATCCGGTTCTCGTCCCGTACTGATGACCGGTGTCTTTCGATCTGCTGCGAGGATGACGGTGTGGGGTGCTCCACGGCTGATAAAAAGAAACTCTTCATGAGGGGATTCGGGAAGAACACGGGGCTTGGACTGTTCCTCTCCCGCGAGATCCTCGCGATCACCGGCATCACGATCACCGAGAACGGGGAACCTGGAAAAGGTGCCCGGTTCGAGATCACCGTGCCAGCCGGTATGTGGAAGAAGAAGGGTAAGAATGGTGTGAGTACCTGATGGCAGACAAAATCCGTGTGCTCTATGTTGACGATGAGGAAGCCCTCATCGAAGTCGGTAAGATGTTTCTGGAATGGACAGGGAGTTTTTCGGTCACGACAGCACTGAGCGCCCGTGAAGCGATCCAGGTGCTCAAAAACGAGCGGTTTGACGCGATCGTATCAGACTACCAGATGCCAGGGATGAATGGCATCGATTTTTTAAAGCAGCAGAAAGCCGGGGGTGATATTACACCGTTTGTCATCCTGACGGGCAAGGGTCGGGAAGATGTGGTGATCGCGGCACTCAACGCAGGAGCGGACGGCTATCTCCAGAAAGGTGGCGAACCGAACGCCCAGTTCGCTGAACTCTCCCATATGATCAAAAAAGCTGTCGAGAGCCGCGAGGCAGAGGTCATCATCCGCGACCACGAGCGCCGGGAAGCGGAGATCATCAACTTCCTGCCCGATGCAACATTCGCCATCGATACCCATGGCACCGTGATCACCTGGAACCGTGCAATGGAAGAGATGACGGGCGTCCCGGCTGCCGATATGCTGGGAAAAGGGAATTACGAATATGCCCTCCCGTTCTACCACGAGCGGCGTCCGATTGCAATCGATCTGGTTCTTCATGATGACCCGGTAGTAGCAGCGAAATACCCGTTCATGACACGGGAGAAGCACTCCCTCGTCTCCGAGATCTACATCCCTCACCTCAACAACGGCAGTGGCGCGTACCTCTGGCTCACTGCCTCTACGGTCTATGACGCAGCCGGGAACATTGCCGGGGCGATCGAATCAATCCGGGACATCACCGCAAAAAAACGCGCCGAGCAGGGGCTCCGGATCGCCCGCGACGAATATGTCAGCCTGCTGGAGCGCATAACTGATGTCTATTACCGGACGGACAATGAGGGAAACCTCATCGGTGCGAGCAGTTCTCTTGCACATGCCCTTGGGTATGATGACCTTTCGGAATGTCTTGGGAAGAATATCGCCGAGACGTTCTACGCAGACCCGGATGAACGCCGGAAACTCCTTGAAGCGATCTACCGGGACAGGGCGGTCACGGATTATGAGGTCACCTTAAAGAAGAAGGACGGCACCCTGCTTTCTGTCGCGACGAGCAGCTACCTCTATTTAGATGACGCCGGTAATGTGCTGGGCATCGAAGGCACCTGCCGCGACATCACCGACCGCAAGAACGCAGAGATAGCCCTGCAGGAACGTGAGGCGTATTACCGCACGATCTTCGAGAACACCGGCACTGCGTCGGTGATTATCGAAGAGGACACTACGATCAGCCTCGCGAATGCCGAGTTTGTCCGCCTGAGCGGGTATTCACGGCAAGAGATCGAAGGAAAGCGACGCTGGACCGAGTTTGTCGTACCCGATGATCTCGATCGGATGCTCGCCGAGCACCACAAACGGCGGAGTATCCCGCAGACGGCACAACCGCATTACGAGTTCCAGTTCATCCAGAAGGGTGGGGCGATTCGGACTATCTCCCTCTCGATCGATGTGATCCCAGGCACCAAAAAGAGCATCGCATCCCTGTTGGATATCACCGATCGCAAGCGGGCGGAAGATGCGGTACGGGAGAGCGAGGAACGCCTTGATCTTGCGCTCCGATCAGCGGAGATGGGCGTCTGGCACTGGGATATCCTCCAGAACAAACGCACATTTGACCTCCAGACCTGCCGGCTCCTCGGGATCGACCCGGGGACATTCCTTGGCTCTGCGGAAGAGTTCTATGCGGTGGTTCACCCGGATGACCGTGAACGGCTGAAGGAAGCGCTTGCCCGTACGGTTGACCAGGATCTGCTCTATGAACCCTCCTACCGGGTCATCTTGGCTGACGGGAGCGTCCGCTTCGTCACCGCACGCGGCAGGCTGGTCAGGGATGCACAGGGACGACCGACGCGGATTAACGGTATCGTTTGGGATATCACCGGCTGGAAGAAGAGTGAACAAGCCCTCCGCGAGAGCGAG
>JAQTSH010000045.1:0-5045 GCA_028711405.1 Methanoregula sp. | reverse complement strand
GCCCTCCGCGAGAGCGAGAACCGGTTCCGGGCACTGGCAGAGAACTCCTCATATATCATCTGCATCCTCGACCGGGACGGCAGGATTGTCTTTGATACCGCTGCGGTTGTGCGCGAGCTTGGCTATGGTCCCGGGTTTACTACCGGGAAAAGCCCGTTTGAGTTTATCCATCCTGATGACATTGACACCGTGAGAACAAATCTTTCCGGAGTCTATGCAAAGACCAACCCCGGTATCCCGACCGAGTTCCGGATCCGCAGGGCGGACGGGTCGTACACCTGGGTGGAATCCACCGGTAAGAACCTTATCGGTGTGCCGGGTGTCGATGGGATTATGACCACCACCCGGTTCATCGATGCGCAAAAGCGGATGGAATCTTCCCTCCACGAGAGTGAAAAACGGTATCGCGCGATCATGGAACAGGCTGCCGACGCGATCTTTTTGCACGACGAAAATGGCAAAATACTGGATGTCAACGACAAAGCCTGCCGGAACCTTGGCTACTCCCGCGAGGAACTGGTGCAGATGTCCATCGGCGAGATCGATCCCGAAGCAATCCAGACCGGGAAGCATACCCTCTGGCGCACGGTGATGGACGGAGCGCCGATCACCTTCGAGAGCCGTCAGGTGCGAAAGGACGGAAGCAGCCTTCCCGTGGAAGTGTCGCTCGGCCCGGTAAAGATAGCCCATGAGTGGGTCGTCCTTGGTATCGTCCGGGACATCACCGACCGCAAACGGGCAGATGCCGCGCTGAATGCGAGTGAACGGAGGTTCCGGGATCTTGCAGATCTGTTGCCCCAGATCGTCTATGAGACCGATGCACAGGGCACTCTTATCTACACGAACCGCATCGCATCCGAACTCTTCGGGTATACCGAAGAAGAGTTCCGGCAGGGGCTCAATGTAATGCAGATGCTCGCTCCTGTTGAACGGGAGCGGGCGGCACAGAATTTCTTTGCAGTCGTTTCCGGGCAGGATAATCTGGGAGCAGCGCCCGAATACATCGCATTACGAAAGGATGGGTCAACCTTCCCTATCGCGATCTACGCTTCCCGCATTAGCGAACCCGGCGGGAGTTCCGGGCTCCGGGGAATCATCACCGACATTACCGGGAGAAAGCAGATGGAAGCCTCCCTCCACGAGAGCGAGGAACGGTACAGTTCCATCTTCAACAACAGCGATTTTGTCTCTCTTTTGATCGATCCTGATACGGCGCGGATCGTCGACGCCAACGCTGCTGCCGCCCGGTTTTACGGGTATTCGCCCGATCAGCTGACAACGATGGGGGTGTATGACCTCAACCGGCTGCCAAAGGAGACCGTCATCGGGAATTTCCAGGAGGCAAAGACGGAAAAATCCCAGCACATGTTCTCCACCCATTACCGTGCATCCGGTGAGCCGCGGGAGGTGGAGATCTACTCGGGACTGATCACCCTGCACCAGAAACCTCACTTCTACTCGATCCTTCATGACATCACCGAGCGGCGGAGGGCGGAAGAGAGTGTCAAGACCCTCCGCCAGTTCCAGGAGAGCGTGATCAAGAACGCCCACATATGGATCACGGTGCTCGATAAGCACGGGGTCGTGAGTGTCTGGAACCGGGCGGCGGAAGAGATCAGCGGGTACGGTGCGGATGAGGTGATCGGCACGAGCACGATCTGGAGCCGGATGTACCCGGACAAAGAGTACCGCAGGACGGTCACGGAGAAGATCAACCAGGTCCTCGGAATCGATACCTTCCTCGAGAACTTCGAGACCACGATCCGGACGAAAGCCGGCGAGGAACGGATCATCTGGTGGAACACCCGTACTTTGCAGGATGTTGTCGGGATCGAGGAGACGTTCATCGCCATCGGCAGGGATGTCACCCGGCAGATGGCGCTCACGCGGGCAGTCCAGGAGGCGAACCGAAAACTGAACCTGCTCGCGAGCATCACAAGGCACGACATCATCAACCAGGTCCACGCGCTGAAAGGCTACCTCTCCCTCTCGCAGCATCTCCTCGGCGATTCCGGAAAACTCGCAGAATATATCGCGAAGGAACAGCAGATTGCGGACACCATCGAAGACCAGATCCAGTTTACGAAGGATTATGAGAGTATGGGCGTCAAATCCCCGGAATGGCAGGATATCAACGACTCTATCAAGAACGCCGCAAAGAGTCTTCCCCTGCAGGAGATCGCCATCACGACAGACCTGCCCTCCATCGAGGTGTATGCCGATCCGCTCCTCTCGCGGGTGTTCTACAACCTGATCGACAACGCGATCCGGTATGGCGGAGCGCAGATGACCACCATCCGCTTCTCGTCGGAAGCGGCAGGGCGCGGATGTGTGATCACCTGTGCGGACAACGGTGAAGGCATTCCTGCGGACAAGAAGGAGGCAATCTTCACCCAGGGCTATTTCAAACATACCGGGCTTGGCTTGTTCCTCTCCCGCGAGATCCTCGCGATCACCGGGATTACAATCGCCGAGACCGGGGTGCCGGGTGAAGGTGCCCGGTTTGAGATCACCGTGCCGGATGGCATGTGGCGAAAGAAAGGGCGTGAGTGAAGAATGGCAGACAAGATCCGTGTACTCTACATCGATGACGAACTGGTGCTCCTTGAACTGGGCAAGCGATTCCTGGAAAAGACCGGTGAGTTTATCGTCACCCCCGTAACGACGGTCCCAAAAGCGATCCTGCTGCTCGAACAGGAGAAGTACGATGTGATCATCTCCGATTACCAGATGCCGGTGATGACTGGCATTGCGTTTCTCCAGCGCCTGAAAGCCGATGGCGATACCACGCCCTATATCATCTTCACGGGTAAGAGCCGGGAGGATGTGGTCATCGAGGCGCTCAATGCCGGGGCGGATTTCTATATCCAGAAAGGCGGGGAACCGAAATCTCAGTTCGCCGATCTGTCCCACAAGATCAAACGAGCCGTCGAGCGCAAAAGGGCAAACGAGGCACTGATCGAGACCGTCCGCCTCTACCGGACGCTTGCGGAATCGAGCCCGGACATGATCTACCTCACCGACCCCACCGGACTCATCCGGTACGTAAACCCGCAGGCAGCACGGGCATTCGGGCGCACACCGTCAGACCTGATCGGCAAACAGACGGCACAGATCTTCCCGCCGGATATCGCCTCGCATTACATGGAGGAGCTCACGCTTGTTGCCACGACCAAATCTCCCCGGCTCATCGAAGTGTTAGAGCCGTTCCCCAGCGGTGCCCGTTGGGTCTCCACCCGCCTGACCCCGATCCTTGGTCCGGGGGGGAACGTGATCCAGATCCTGGGCATCTCCACCGATGTGACCGAACGCAAACGGGCAGAGGAGGCATTGGCTCGCCAGTCAGCCACGTTCGCCATATTAAACGAGATCATCCTGACTGCGAACAAGGCAGATGACCTGGCGCAGCTGTTACAGACCATCCTTTCAGAATCCCTGCGCCTGCTGGACTATGACGCTGGAGGGATCTACCTCGTCGATTATGCTACACGGATGGCACATGTCGTCCACACAGAAATGCTGCCACCGGCATTCGTCGCAGAGATTTCCTCCCTGCCAATTGACAAGGCACCGTATGACACGCTCTTTCTCAAAAACGAACCCATCTTCACCGATAACTATGCAGAGATCGCGCCACACCGGGCGGAGACGTACGGGTTCACCTCCATGGCGAGCATCCCCCTCCTTGCCGAGGGGGTTGCTATCGGGGCGATCAATTTTGTCTCCAAAAAGAAGTACCAGATCACCGCTGTGGAGAAACAGACGCTCAAAAGTATCGGGAGGGAACTGGGCAGCACCATCGTCCGGATGCGGGGGAAATCTGACGCACAGAGAGCGCAAATGAATTTCAAGACCCTGTTTGACTCGATCGATGAGATGGTCTTTGTGCTCGACCTGCAGGGGCGCATCCTTGCCCATAACCGGGCGGTTGAAACCCTGCTCCTGTATGCTCCCGGGGAATTAATCGGGACAGACGTGCTTGATCTGCATGTGCCAGAACAACGGGAAGAAGCCGCCCATCTCGTACAGGAGATGATTACCGGAACATGTAAATCCAGCCTGGTGTCGGTACAGGCGAGTGATGGCAGGCGTATAGATGTTGAGACGACGGTTACCCGGGGGATATGGAACGGGGATACGGTGCTCATCGGGGTGACACGGGATGTCACCCGGCGTAAACAGGCAGAGGAGTCATTGAGGAAGACGAAAGAGCATCTCGCGCTTGCCATTGACGGGTCTGGTGTCGGGCTCTGGGACTGGTATGTCCAGACCGGAACGCTCGTGATCAATGACCGGTGGGCAGAGATTGTCGGCTATACACTGGCAGAACTCACCCCGGTCTCGATTGAAACATGGACCCGGCTCTGCCACCCGGATGACCTTGTCCGATCCGAAGAACTCTTACATGCACATTTCGCACAGCAGGCTCCCGCATACGAATGCGAGGCGCGGATGCGCCACAAAGACGGGCACTGGATCTGGGTGCTGGACCGGGGGAAGGTGGCGGAATGGGACCAGGACGGTCGCCCGGTCCGGATGACCGGGACGCACCTCGACATCACGGAGCGGAAATGCAATGAGGACGCCCTTCGCCTCGCGAACAAGCAGCTGAACCTGCTCTCCTCGATCACCCGTCATGACATTAACAACCAGCTCTTCGCGCTCCGGAGTTACCTTAAACTCTCGCACAATATGATCAACAACCCCACCGTGCTCGAAGGGTATATCCGAAAGGAGGAGCAGGCAGCAAGGACAATCGAGCATCAGATCTCATTCACCAAAGATTACCAGGAACTCGGTGCCGCCACCCCGTTCTGGCAGAATGTGAACGCGACGATACATAAGGCGGTCTACGGGATGCCGATGGGGCAGGTACGGATCGAGCCGGATCCGGACAACCCGGAGGTGTATGCCAATTCGCTCTTCGGGAAAGTGTTTTACAACCTCATCGATAATGCCCTCAGGTACGGTGGCGACCGGATGACGAAGATCACGATCTCATCGCAGGAGCACGAGTCCGGGCTTTCGATCACCTGCGAGGATGA
>JAQTSH010000381.1 GCA_028711405.1 Methanoregula sp. | reverse complement strand
CTCGCCATCGGGTTGTTCTTCACCGCTCACTGGTATTATATCAGCCACATGCCCGCTCTAACCGAACATGCCATCTCCGGACAGGCAGCCCGCTGCGGTCTTTTGCGATCCCTCGTCACCCCGGTCGTCGCGCTGATCGGGATCGCGCTCTCATTTTTTGTCCCGGATCACTCCATGCTCGCGTACCTGCTCATCCCGGTTGGCGTGTACCTTGTCAGGCGCTCCTCGTGCCGGTGAAGACCTGCAACTCCCGTGGATGTGTCAGACTGGACGGTGCCCGGTTCCGTACGGAAAAAAAGGATGCTGCCTAAATCCAGTAATTATTGACAAACAGTTTTGATTTCCGGACCTTCGGGGTAAAGTGCCGGAGTGCGAGCGGGACGATCAGGATCGTTGCCACCATGTTCCCGATCAGCCAGACCGAGAACGTCCCCATCATCTGGGACGACAGAATCACATTTCCTGCGGCAAGCGTGTACGTGCCCCAGGCTGCACTGACCACATTGTTGATGATCACACCAAAGAGGATCAGGTGGAACAGGTCGCGGCTGTTCTCGATCCCGACGTTCACATCGAATACCCGGAACGCGACGAGCGGGATGAGCACCATCCAGAAGTTGGCAAATGACCAGTAGAGACTCACGTCAAGCGGCACGCCGGACATGAGCCCTGCACCGAAGAAATCGCCGACATACGCGGCGATCGCGCCATATGCCCCGAACCAGAACGTAAAAAGGAGCATGATGGCAACAGGGAAGTAGAAATACGCTACACCACTCTGACCGGTAGGGGTCAGGAGGATTGCAAGGCGGCAGATGACCGTATTGATGAGGATCAGCCCGATCACGAGGAACAGGAAAGAGTAGGTTGGCTCATGCTGGTTTTTCATAACATTTCCTTGTACCCCATATTAACCGCCCATATACAAATCGTTTATCCCACTATGGCAGGCAGAGCGACACCAGACCGAGAGTTTTATGGACAGGATGTGTACCTGTATATATGGTGCTGGAAGAAACCCTGGAATTCAACCGTGAAGAGGATGCTGATCTCTTTATCAGTTTTTTACGGGAGAAACATTGCCGTGCCCAGAAGACGAGTGGCAGTACATTTTTCACCGAGACGCTCCTGTACGGCTCGATCAAAGATGTCATCCGGTTCTATGAAAACGAACAGGTACCAGAGACTGCCCGCGGAGCGTCCCAAAAGACGAGTGCCTTCTTTTCAAACAAGCCGGTGATCGCAAGCCTGACAAACATCCGGAACCTCGTCCGCGACCTGATGAACAGGTTCCGACCCGGTGATATCATCTACACAACTGAAGAATACGAGAAGTGTAAGATAAAAGCTATATCGGACGTCTCGGCTCGCCTTGGTGATTTTCTCGCTGAGAATCCGGACCTCTCCCCACTTGAAGCGATCGCGAAGATGGGTTCCGAAAAAAATCCGGTCATGATGACAGTACTCGAAATGGATGGTGCCGGGTGGGTGACGATTGAACCTGAAGGGGTCCGGCTTGTGAAGACAGCGGATCCTGATGAGTTGCCGGTCGAACGCAGGGTGGATGATCCGGATACGCTCGACATGGATGCCCTAAAAGATCTCAATCTCACCCTGCACGAGCATCTTTATTTCAGTACTACAACACGCCTCGCCATCGATCCCCGGATCCACCTTGCATGCAGGGCTGCCGATGTGGAGCACCAGCTCGAGGACAAGGATGTAGATGACGATAGCATGGAGACGCTGCTGCACAACATGAACCACAAAAATATTGTCGTCAGGATCATAACAAATGCGATCTCAGACGCCGGAAGATGCTCGATCGAATCCCTGATTGAGAAGGTTCAGGATGCGGATGTGGGGGGGATGGACCCGAAAATAGAGATCACTGCACATTTCTCCCCGGAGTATATCACGAGCCTGGTTAATGATCTGCGGAAACTCGGGGAGATCGAAGGGAATGACCGGAAGCTCCGTGTCGTGCGATAACTGCCGGATCAGGGACAAGAATGCCGGGGCGTGCCATATACCATGATCGTGATCGGTATAGACCCCGGACTTGCCCGGCTCGGGTATGGTGTGCTCCAGGCGGAGAGAGATACGATCACGCCCATCGACTACGGCTGCCTCCAGACCCCGGCGCAGATGCCTGCCGGTGAACGGTTACTCGCCCAGTATAACGGGGTCGCTGCACTCCTCGACAGGTATCAGCCGGCGTGTCTCGCGCTGGAACAGCTCTTCTTTACTAAAAATGTCACCTCTGCGATGAGTGTATCCGAGGTGCGGGGCGTGATTTTGCTCGCGGCACAGCAACGGCAGATCCCGGTGATCGAGTACACCCCGAACCAAGTGAAGCAGGCGATCACCGGCTCCGGCAGGGCAGACAAGCGGCAGGTGCAGGAGATGATCTGCCGGTTGCTCCACCTTGATGCGGTGCCGAAGCCGGACGATGCGGCTGATGGTCTTTCGATTGCCTTATGTCATATCCATGTCATGAGATAGTACAATGATCGCGTATCTGAACGGGGAACCGGTCCTGACCGGTGACCGCTGGGTGGTGCTGGACGTGAACGGGATCGGGTACCGGGTGATCGT
>JAQTSH010000380.1 GCA_028711405.1 Methanoregula sp. | reverse complement strand
CAGCGTATATAAAAAGACATGCGGGGCTTTTCCAAAAATTGCCCCGTGCATATGAATCGATTTCTGCCATAAAACAGATGCATAACATCAGAATTTCAGATATTTCTTCGGACACACTGGATCATGCACTTGTAATCTCGCAGAAATATTCTCTTTTATTGAACGATGCTCTCCACATCGCTGTTATGCGGGAGCAGGAGATTAATTGTATTGCAACCTATGACCGGGACTTTGAACGGGTACCGGGAGTCACGATAACGAAGCCGTAATTTTTTGATTGTGTCCAATGCAAGTCCACGAGAGCCCCCTCCAGCCCGGGCCCCTGGATTTTCCTGCTGCACGCAGCGGCGTATGGCTCGGGCTCCCGGTGGGATTATCCTTCTGGTCCGCTTCAAGTTTCCCGCAGCGTAAGTTCTCCTTCCGGTTCGTGGATTTCCGGTACCGCGGGTGAAACCGCCCGAAGTTGCGCAAGCGTTGATGCATCGTATTCCTGCCGGTACTGGTACAGGAGAAAACTCTCCATCCCCCGCTACCCGTTCGTTGAGGTACCGGGCGGAGCGGCGGAGCATTCGTACGCACATCCTCCTGTATCCTTCCATGCCCGGAGCGAGGGGGCAGTTGTGTGCGGATCGGTTTACGGCAGCAGGTCTGTGCGTATGAGGGGGGGTCGTTCGTTTTGGTTATTCGTGTGCGGGTCTATAGGTTTCGCGGGGGGATGTGAGGGGGGGTTTAGTTGGAGATAGAGTTGTGCGATGGTGACGTGGATAATGCAAGGCGAACAGCAATCGGAAAATTATAGTATGGAAATCCGGGATTATTGACTGTTTTCGACTATCAAGAATTATATAGAGATAATCCGTAATGTTTCATGAGAACCCGATAGATGTGTATTACGTCAGATTGCTTTTGAAAAAAAATCTCAGGCACTCGTTCGAATGGAGGTAAAACATGAGATCCGTATATCACTGGCTAACCTGTAATAATTGGCACAGTGCCCGTGGAACATTGCGATGACGAATGATTCGAGTGAATGGTCTAAAGCAGGCGCAGTATGATCTCGGTACTGCCGAATCTCTTCTGACTACAGGACGAAATCCTCCGGTGATCTTCTTCTGTCACCTTGCGATAGAGAAAACCCTGAAAGGATTGTATGCCGAAAAGTTTGACGAGAGCCCGGAGAAAACCCACAGTCTTGTCTATCTTGTCGAACTTCTTGAACTTGAACTACCGCAAAACCTCATGGAAGCACTTTTTGTTATCAACCGTATTGGAATTACCGGTCGCTATCCCCACAACCTTCAAAAATCTCTTGAACAATACACACCGGCAAAGACAGAAAAGATCATTTTTCAGACAAAGGAGATCCTCACATGGTTGATGCAACGGTCATCGAAGCGGTAAATTATTTCCGGGATCTTGTAGAGAAAGGAGGGATCCGGATCCATACCCTCATCCTGTTTGGATCATCGAGTACCGGATGCGCAACACGGGGTAGCGACATCGACATCGCGATCATCTCTGATGATTTCACCGGTAAAGACATCTTTGATCGGGCACTCCAGACAAAAGATGCTGAGATACATACCGTCAGAAGATTCAAAGTGCCGCTCGATGTGATTACCCTCACGCCGGAAGAGTACAGTGACGAGCGATCGCTTCTCTCCCGCACGATCCGAAAAGGGCTCATCCTTCGACCGGTATCTTCAGCCTGAACGATTGGGTTATTGTGGCGGAACACTTGAACCCGAAATCCTTTTTGCATCCTGCCATATCCGGAGCGAGGGGTGCGGCTGTGAGATACCGGTTATATGCCTCACACTAAATTCGTTCAACCAGATTTCCTGTAGAATAGACATTGAGAAGATTCTGCCGGAGAAAATGTCGGTCCTCTGTCCATATACCCTTAATACCAAGGGCTATGCCAACAGCAAGAAATGGAGAATCGTTTTCATCAATTGTTTTCATGATCTGCATCGCTTGATCATATTCCTGCCCGAAGTCTTCAAAAGGAACGAGGGTTACCCGTTCAAGCAAGATATTCATGAGGATTTCAAAGTCGGGTTCAGAGATTTTTGCCTTTTTCACAAGATACGACCGGTGTTTGCACAACCCAGTCTCAATATAATCCGGGGCATAAAAAGAGAAGGCGTCGTGCAGGATAATTTTTCGGGAGGTCGAATCCCTGAGGAAACCTGCCATGATCCGGTTGGTATCTATGACGAGTTTCATCGGATCCAGCCCTTAGTAATGATTGATATTCTTGTCCTGTATCAGGAAAGATCTGTTTTTCTTATGGCATTTCGTGAAGATTTATTCTTGTAATGCTTCTGGATTCCCGCCTTTGCCTTGTGATCAAGTGCCGTAATATCATCTTCAGTAAGTTCGCTCTCGTGAGTCATGGCATTCAGGAGCGCAATTTTTTTGGCATAATCCTCAATTGCCCGCCTTGCAATTTCACTCCACCGGACTTCATTATGCGCTTTTACAATTTTATAGACATCTTCCGGGAGGGACAGCGTCATGTTCGGCATCACATCACCACACGTATTTATGTGCATTCACATATTTAAGGAATTGTCAGGGAATTGTTTTTGCATT
>JAQTSH010000379.1 GCA_028711405.1 Methanoregula sp. | reverse complement strand
TCCGCCGTGATCTTCAATGCACTGATCATCGTTGCCCTCATCCCGCTTGCGCTCCATGGCGTAACCTATCGCCCGATGACCGCTGAGGTCGCCCTGCGGAATAACATCGTCATCTATGGCATTGGGGGTCTTGTCGCACCATTTATTGGCATAAAGATTATCGATATGGTGCTCGTATTGATGGGTGTGGGGTGATCTGGTTCCATGTCCGTTGCTTCTGAATACCGTCCCGATCCGGATGTCCTCCTTGCCCGCGTCCAGGGTGAGGAGCGGCGGAAACACCGGGGCAAACTGAAAATCTTCCTCGGGTACATTGCAGGTGTTGGGAAGACCTACGAGATGCTCATGGCGGCACATCTCCGGAGTACCGAGGGGATTGACGTCAAAGCCGGGTATGTCGAGACCCATGGCAGACCGGAGACCGAGGCGCTGCTCGAAGGGCTTACCCTGATCCCCCCGAAGATGATGGAATACCGGGGGGTCACACTCCCGGAGTTTGACCTCGATACAACCCTTCGACTCCACCCGGCGCTCGTTCTTGTCGATGAACTCGCCCACACCAATGTTCCTGGTTCCCGTCACTCCAAACGCTACCAGGATGTCGAGGAACTGCTTGATACCGGTATCGATGTCTACACCACGTTAAATGTCCAGCACATCGACAGTCTCAATGACGTTGTTGCCCAGATTACCGGGGTGCTCGTACGCGAAACAGTTCCCGACCGGGTGATCGATGAAGCAGCCGAGATCGAGGTGGTCGATCTTGCCCCCCCGGAACTTCTCCAGCGGTTGCGGGACGGGAAAGTCTATGTCCCTGACATGGCTGCACGGGCGATCGAGCAGTTCTTCAACGAGGGAAATCTCTACGCGCTGCGCGAACTTGCTCTCCGCCGTGCCGCAGAACGGATCGATGAACAGATGCTCGCCTATATGCAGACCCGGGCGATTCCGGGTCCATGGGCTGCGGGAGAACATATCCTTGTCTCTATTGGCGCAGGTCCGTTATCCGAACGGCTGGTAAGAACCACCCGCAGGCAGGCTGACCGTATGGGAGCGCAGTGGACTGCTATCTACGTTGAGACCCCGGCTCACCACCGGCTTTCAAAAGAAGCCAAGGAACAACTGACGCGGACCCTGCAGCTTGCAGAGAAACTGGGAGCCACCACCGTCACCCTGTTCGGGCTCAACATCGCATCAACGGTGATCGATTATGCACGCCGGCACAATATTACCCGCATCATCATCGGGAAAACCCTCCGCCCGCGATGGCAGGAGTATGTATTTGGATCCGTTGTCGATCAACTCATCCACTATAGCGGTAATATCGACGTCTACGTTATCAGCAGCAATGAGCATATGCACCAAAAAATCAGTGACCTGGATTTTCTGTTTCCGGTAACCCCTCCTAAGGACTACCTCGCATGTATTGCACTTATCGCTGCCATTACCATCCTTGGCTGGTTGATCAAGTCTTTTATTTCCCCGACAAATCTCGCCATGCTCTACCTCCTCGCGGTTGTTGTCATCGCGTACAAAAAAGGACTCCGTCCGGCAATCTTTACTGCCATTATTGGCGTTCTTGCCTTTGATTTCTTCTTTATCCCGCCCCACATGACGTTCAGGGTGACCGATACCGAATACCTCATCACATTTGCCGGTATGATTATTGTCGGTGCCTTAATCAGCCTGCTCGTAACGAGGGCACGCGAGCATGCGTATGCCGCACAGGCGCGGGAAACGGAGACCGGGACGCTATACGCGCTATCACAGGACCTTGCGGTTGCAGCAGATGCTGATTCCATCATTGCGGCAGTTACCCGGAATATCCGGGAAATCTTCCAATGGGAAAGCGTGGTTCTTCTTCCGGATGAAGACCATCTCATTGTTCACCCTGCAGGTACCGGGCTTGTCCTGAATGCGGATGACATTGCCGTGGCGACCTGGGCATTCCAGCATGGTGTCGTTGCCGGATATGATACCGATACACTTCACGGGTCCCGGCTCAGGTATATTCCACTCCAACGTTCGGCAGGAGTTCTCGGGATCTTGGGCGTGAAACCCGCTGAACCTGATGGTATCATCACGCATGAACAGGAGCGTATCCTCACGGCATTTGCCAACCAGATGGCTCTTGCTCTTGAACGGGTGAACCTGGTCAGGACTTCCCAAAAATAAGAAAGGCGTACAGCATCGCGTGTGTAGAATTTTGGTTGTGGAAGATCTTTGGCGAGTAGTCCCTCGTAATGGTTGTCATTTATCGGTTATTATATCATTTTTGTCAATCCAAAAATATCAACTCAAGAGCAAGAACGTAGGTAATTCTATTGCGCAAGCACTTTTTTAGAGAAATTCATTCACGTTCAAATACCGAAATGATGAGGGTTCTGCCGCCCCCGAATGGTGCCCCCGCGGCTGCTCAATGACGATTATCAGGAATAATTTCGATGAACGCACTTCTGGAAACTTCCGGGAGAACGAAAATCTCCGGTATTCAACTCACCTCCTGCCGCCGAAAGCGGATACCTTTTCTTTACTGCCTCACCGTACCGAGGTGAGGAGGAGCACGCCCCGAAGGGTGAGGAGCGAAGGGTGGAGCAGTGC
>JAQTSH010000044.1 GCA_028711405.1 Methanoregula sp. | reverse complement strand
TCCTGCTTCGTCGTATAGGGTCTGCCCTTCCTCACCGCCCACTTCTGGAGCATCGTGATGACAGTACCGTCCTCAAGGGTGCAGACAGGTTGCTCCACGGTGAAGGTACCGCTCCGGCAGGTTTTTACGACACCCGATACACCGGGGGGCACCATGATCCGGTGGTCGATATGGTACTCCCGCACCGTGCCGAGGATATCACCCTCCCCGACCCGGTCACCGGGTTTTGCTGTTGCGACGAATTCCCACGTCCTCTCCCGGCTCACGCCCGGGACCGAGATCCCGCGGGAGATGAAACTGCCGCTCTTTTCTACGAGCAGGGGGAGTGGGCGCTGAATGCCGTCGTAGATGGAGGAGAGCAGCCCGGGACCGAGTTCCACGGAGAGTGGGGTCCCCGTGTTCACGACCGTCTCCCCGACCGTGAGACCTGACGTGTCCTCGTACACCTGGATGACTGCCTGGGCTCCATCAAGGCGTATGATCTCGCCGTTCAATGCATCAGTGCCGACCTTCACCACATCATACATCTTCGATCCTTTCATCTGCTCTGCCAGAACCACTGGACCGGAGATCCGTGAAATCTTCCCCGCTATCATGCCTACCTCCTTATCACGATGTTGTACCCGATTGCCCGCTGGAGCAACCGTTCGATGTAACTTGTTCTGCTGATACCCTTGATCCTCGATGGGATCGGGATGATGATCGGTCTGTACGTCTTCCCAATCTTTTCCATGAGTTTCTCATCCAGTGCAGCCATCAGGTCCTCGCTGATCGCAACGATCCCGGTATCGTCCCGGTAGACCAGCGGGGGAATGACCTGCTTTGCTTCGTCAAGACCTGATGCCTCTACAACATCCACCCCCGCGAGCCGGAACCCCGGCGCCGAGTCCGGATCGGTGACGACGACAAACTTATACATAGACCAGTTCCCCCCGCAGTTCCTTCTCCGGGACATCAGCGGTCTTGCACCGGGCGATGATCCGGATATTCGTCACCTCGTTGAACTTTGCCCAGATGTACCCGATGGGAATGGCGATGCTCAACGGGTCGCCAAGGAACCGGCTGATCCCCTGCCGGATCAGGTACCGGTCGAGATCTTTCTCGAAAACCGAGATCTTTTTGGATTTGAACACCTCATCCGGGACTTTTGCGAGGAAGTTATACGGAGTGTTATCGAGCTGCTTGATCGCACCTTCAAGGGTGCCGGTTTTTATCATGGTCTGGAGTTTCGTCACATCGAGCGTGATACCTCCCTCGATCAGGTAGTGTGGCGCTTCCTCAGGGTCGATCCGGTCCCGGATGATCCGGAGGACGTTTTTGATGTTCGTCACATCGATCTCGGTCATCAGGATCTCCCGGACGATCTGGTCTTCCTCTGCATCGCCGCTGACCGCGTCAAGGGCACTCTCGAAATAATACCGGTCGATCGCGTACTCGAGGATCGCGAGATCCCGCTTCTCCGAGAACTCCCGGAAGTTCCGGGTCAGGGGTTTCGCATAATCGATCCCCCAGGTCGCAAGGAGATCGATCACCGCCTTCACATCCGGTTGCTTGACGAGCTCGATAAGTGTCGTCTCATCCAGTTCCCCCGCCGGGATCAGGCACTCGTGAATCTCTGTGGCGGTCACATGGATGTTCTTTCCCCGCAGGATCGTTTTGATGTTCTGGATATCCCATCGTCCGAGAACGATCCGGATGTACCGTTCCGACTCATCCCCACGCATCAGCTTGAAGATGTTCCGGAACGCCCGGGTAAAATCCCTTCTCGTGGCAACCTCGATGCAACTGATCCCGGCATACTGGACACTCGCTTTCTCCAGTTCTTCCTTGTACGCGGTGGTGCTGAGTTCGGTGATGATCGCATCGATGTCCGGCTTGAGGATGAGGGTCTCAAAGACCGTCCGGTCCAACAGCCGGCTCTTCATGCCTTTCACCCGGGCATTTACGTAGTCATACTCCACCCTGATCACCGTATAGTGTCGCAAAGATTGCCGGTTTTATGAGCCCCTTCGCCCGCTCCAGCCGGGACTCGACCGTATTTTTTATGACAAACCTGCCATCCGGGGTGCTCACATCCAGCCCCCCGACAGTGGTGATACCGGGGACAATCCCGCAGTTCAGGTTGAGTTCCGCCACCAGTCTCGTGCAGAGTGGTTCATCCCGGGGATCGATGGAGATGACAACGCGGGACCCTTCGAGTTCCGCCACCGCTTCGACAATCAGTTTACGAAAAATACCCGCGTAGTTCGCATCGGACCGGATATGCGAGAGCTGCTCTTTCGCGCCGGTGAAGGCTTTCTGGTACACCTCGTCCTTTGCGAGGACGAGCTGCATCCGGGTCTCCTTTTTCATCTGTGCGACCGATCTCCCCCGTTCCGTCTCAATCGCCGTCCGGGCTGCCTCCTCGTGTTTTTGCCGGACCCGCTCCTCTTTTTCCGCCGCTTCCGCGTGGATCTCCGCCACCCGCCGGGCGGTCCGTTCCCTGATCGTGCGGATCTTGTCTTCGGCACACTCGTTCACGGATTCGATCAACTGCTCGTAGGGCATAGTTCCATCATCTCATTTGCATTCTGTCGACCAGTCCCGTCAGGGAAGAAACCCACATCCCGTGATCCGGTTCGCGTGAAACCACCCGACCCGCCAAGGCTCCCCGCACGGCATATGCACCGGTCTGGCACGATCCTCTCGTTCATTTCAGCATGATCATGATCATCGTCGCGACAACGAACCCGAGAATGACCAGCGTCTCCGGGATCGCCACGAGGATGACCATCAGACCGAATGTCTCCGGTTTCTCCGCAATCGTTCCCGCGCCGGCTGACCCGATCTTGGACTGGGCGATACCCGTCCCGAGTGCTCCCAGTCCAAACGCGATTCCTGCTCCAATTGGAATTCCCCAATCCACCATCTTTCTGACACCTCTTTAAAATTTCAAACAATTTTTCAGACTATCTGGGTTCGATATTCAGTCTTCTGTTCCGGATCCACGACAGACCCCCGCACCCGTACTCATAGCATGAATCTACCCCCCTCCGCGTTCTTTGACAAACGGCTTGTAGATCTTTCCCCCGCCCTCGTAGAATTTCGAGTTGAATTCGACGAGGTGCAACCTGAGCGAGTGCAGGAACGGGGAGAACATCGCAAGCGCGATGTTGAGGATATGGAGCAGCGCCGCAATCACAAACCCCACGAGCGCGACATCCGCCATCCCGCCGAGCTGGTTTGCAACAAGCGCCAGCACCACCGACGCCATGCCGATTGCCATGATCCTCGCATACGAGAGGATGTTTCCCATCGTGCTGATGATCTCGAACGCCCCGAAGAATCCTCCGCCGTAGATGATCATCGGTACCGCAACAACGAAGAGCACGATCCCCGGCACGAGCAGCACCGATGGGATCACGTTTGCCGCTGCTCCGATGACAAGGAGGATCCCGGTGACAACCATGATCATCCCCGCTTTCTCGATCATGTGCTTCCTGCTCTTCCTCGTATAGGCATTGAGGATCCCCACCGAGAGCCCAAGAAAGACATGGAAGACGCCAATCGCGAGGGCGAGCACGAGAAGCGGCACGATCGCCTCAATCCGGTTCCACGTGATCCCCCCGATGGTGAGAGGATGCAACCAGCCCATGTGCTCCCCGAAGTTCCCGAAGAACTCCCCGAACACAAACCCGAAGAAGATTGTCGGGATCGAACTGATGATCAGGATGTTCATCAGGTTCTGGAGCCATTCTTCCGCCTTGAACCGGTACTTGATGATCAGGGCAAAGACAAGGATGATGATCCCGTACGCGATGTCCCCGACCATCAGCCCGAAGAAGATGGGAAAGAAGATCGCCATCAGCGGGCAGGGATCGATCTCCCGGTATTTTGACGGGCTGATGAGCCGCATGAGAAACTCGAACGGTTTCACAAACGACGGGTTGTCATAGAAGGTGGGCGCCTCGTCCATCTTCTCCGGGCTCACCTCGAGCTCGTTTATCACCACCCGGTTCCCGAAGTCCTTCGCCAGCACCTCGCGGGTCCGGTTCATGTACTTCTGCGGGATCCAGCCAAGGATCAGGAAGGTGTACTCGGTCTGACCGAACTTGTAAAAGACCGCTGCCTCTTCGTTCCGGTCTTCGAGCACCTTCTTTAAGACCGCAAGCTCCTGGTACCACTCTGCGGAGAGTGCGACGAGCTTCCGGTCGATCTCCGCCTTCTCTTCGATCGATTTCGTACGTTTCTCTTCAATGCTGCCGAGGATTTCATTGAAGGGCTTCCCGAGGTACTCCTGCGGCATCCGGACCTCGTTCACGTTCTGCGAGAAGATGAACGAGTGTACCTGCTCTGAATATTTTTTGTTGAAGATGATGACTGCGGCAATCGTCGATTCATCGACATCCGCCGAGATCAGCTCGAACTGGTTTCTCGTGATCTCGACAAGAGCGTTCCGCACGATCTCAAGGACTTCACGGAACTCCCGCTGGATGAGGACGACCGTGATCTCGAATCCTTTTAAGATGGGCAACTGGTTTTCGAGCGGCAGAATCTTTGTGATGATCTTCTCATACCGGTCAAGCGCGTTTAGCGTGTACTCAAGATCGGTCTTTGTGGTGGCGAGATCCTTGGTAGTCGATTCGAGCGCTGCGACAACCTGGTTCGCCCGCACAAGGATGTCCCGTTCGCTCGTCTGCTGGAGCGCTTTTCTGATCTCTGCCTGCTTCGCTGTGTCGTCAGGAATCTTCGGGAGCGTAAGGAAGATGCCCCCGATCTTCATGAGGATGGCAGCGATCTCCCCTCCTTTTGCGACATCCATCTTCCGCAGGATCGTGTCACCGGGAAGGATGGTCTTCGATACGTCCTCAAGATGAACAGTGCCGGTATGATACAGGACATCGACTACGCTCTGGAGATCGGTTTTCGGTCCTATCACCTGGACTTTCTTCATCTTCTGTAACATATCGCCTCACTCCATCGTGACGGCTTGTACGATCTTTTCGGTCGCACGCGGCAGGTTGCGCTCACCAGCCTCCCGGATCGCCCGCGCCTGCCGGTCGCCCTCCGCCTGCAGCTGTTCGATCTCTTGTTTGACTATACCCCTCTCGCGCTCGCAGCAGGAACGGGCGGAAGCTGCCTCTGCCTGTTCCCTTGCGGCGAGTCGCTCTGAGGCTTGTTTCTCCGCGGCGCGGATTGCCTCATCTGCTTCCCTGCGCGTATCCTCAATCTTTATGTTGATCAGCAGTTCCTTCTCCCGTATCTGCTGCAACAACGTCTTTTCAGTCGTCATAATCCGGTTTTAGCCTCATAACCCATGCTGTCGTTTCAGGCAGGATGTCATGCCGGGCGGTTCTTTTTTGGGGGGGAGAACTGCTGAATCCTCTGGTCTGTTCCCGTTCAACACCCCCCGTGCCTTGTCTGCCGCGAGCTCTATGCGCTCCCTGCATCGTGCCACTGCATTGTCTTTGATCTTCCCGATCAGGGTGTTTATGTTGTTCACCATTGGCATTCACTCCCCCGTGGATAATGGCGTATTCACGCTTATACATCTTAAACTTTGTTATTGACTGTCCGGCAAAGGCAAAAACCTTCGCCGTAAATTCTGACGGAATGGGTGCAGGGCTGGGAAAATCCGGCAGGAACCCCGCGCCACCCGAATATCTTAGGGTATCTCCGACGGTGCGTCGGGTTTTTTCATGATCGCACCTGCCAGGGTCAGGTGCCCGGCACAGACCGCTGACTGTAAAAACGAAGGCATTTTCCTGTTCCCCGCCCGATCAGACATGATGAAGAGTACGAATCCCCCGGCAGGTCAACCCCCGGTAACCGACGAATATATGCAAGGACTCATCGCCGCGCTCTCAGATCCCTCAATCGACCGGCGCCATGCGGCAGTCCGGGCGCTCCGGGAGTGTGGCGCGCCCGCCGTCACCCCGCTCATCGCCGCGCTTGCATCAGCGCCCGACGCAGATCACCGCTGGTACGCGGCAATTGCCCTGTCGAAGATCGGGGAGCCCACCCTCGCTCCGCTCCTTCGTGCGATGGCAGGGAACCCGGATCACGCCTTCCGGAGGTATGCCGCCGCTGCGCTGGGCGAGATGGGCGAACGTGCGGTCGAACCCCTCATCAGCGCAATGGCAACCGATGACCGGGTGCTTCGGGGATTCCTCGCGCAGGCGCTCTCCCGCATCGGAAATCCCGCAGTCGGACCCCTCACCCGTCGGCTCACGGATGAGAACGGGACCATCCGCACCTGCTGTGCGCTCACGCTCTGGCAGATGGGAGAGGTAGGACTTCCCGCAATGATCCATGAGATAGAGAAAGAAAAGTCATGAATTACCGATCCGTGGGAGGTGAAGTTTTTTGCACCCCCCTCGTTGAGCCCATCCGCTCAACAATTTTACATACGCACCGATTACAATCTTTTCTGAAACCCTGAATTTGCTTTATTGATTAAACAACTCCGGGCACCATTGAGTGTTTATTTGGATGTTCCTCCATCATGAAACTTAATTCAGAAGAGTTTTAGCGCGTTTACATCAATAATTGACTCTCAACATGTGGAACGGTCTTTTATTCTTAAACAACGGTCTTCAGGACATGTATCTCCCGATTTTTCATGAAGATCGGGAGTTTGCGTTTTCTGTACTCACAGAAGCCATGAAAAACTTCAATGACCTAGATATGAAATTACAGCGCGATTATGTCGTGGATTTTTATGAAATTGCAGAGGATATCGGAAGTAAAAGAACGAATGGATTGTTCATCGGTCCTGAAGCAGTACGCGCGCCACATCTTGATGATGAGGGAGATGCATACACACGCGGATTGTACATTTTTACTGTCGATTTTAAAGAGAAGAAGATTGTCACCGTGAGATAATGCATCTTTTTTTCTGTTTAAAATGAGGGATTCAATCTGAACCTCCCCCTATGAACACGGCGATAGAGCCTTCGAGAAGTGTTCAGGCAGTCATTGGTTGATCTCAGTCATAACCTGCAAAATTATTTTTTTAAACTGCTCCAACCGCTCTTCTGAATTCAATAACGATATGGAAAATGATGGCCATGCATCAATCTTATCACCGGATTTGACACGACCAATCTTTTCACTTATCTCGTTGATAAGTGCCTTCCGTTTTTCAGGATTATTATAAGGAAAATTATTTTTTATCCGATCGAACCGGATGGAAACGGAGGTATCTGAACTTATGCTGAACGGTGAGACCTCCTTACCATCTTTTTGGATTGAATAGATTAGACAACTTGCAGATTTTTGACCTTTCCCGAAACGGAATCGTATCTGTTTTTCTTCAAACCATTGCAGTAAATTCACCATGGATGATCGTTCAGCCTTCCCGATGTCTTCTTCAATTTTGTTGAGGAACGAGTCCTTATCCCAATTTTTAGAAGATAATGAGACTTTTTCCTCAGTCATTGCAGTCTGCCCGATAACTCGTGGGACAAGAGTCTTCAGACCCTCCCCAGTAAATTGTTTGACTTCAACCGCAAGAACTTCCACATCCTTCATTTGTTGATTGAGGAACTCAACGATCCTCCTTAATTCCCTGGGAATTTCATCGGCAACAAACAGAAGACGGAGTTTTCCGGTCTTTAGATTGCTCTCAATTTGCTCCCAAATCTTTTCATATTCAATATCCCTTCCCAGTGCCTCTTGGACAACATCCGATCCGGTTTTCCCTGCATCCAAACATTGTTGTTCAAATTGGACTTTTATTTCTGATATTTTCCAGTATTCGATGCCATTCGCGGCATAGTCGAGCATTTGTGCAACAACTTCCCTACGGGTTCTTGTATCTGTACTCCGCTTCACTTCTACCAAAGTCGGAATGCCTTCCTGATCTATGAAAAGATGATCGAGTGCCCACCTGTTTGAAGCGTTGTCATCATCCGGGATACCCATTTCCCGGGAAATGAGCAACCATCTCCGTGGGTTCTCACTACAGATTTGGTCTCCTGCAAGAATTTTTGGATAGTCTGCGAGAAGTGTCTGGAGCAGATCTTCAGAATCATATTTTTCTTCACGCAATTCGACCAACTTCTCTCCTTGAATTAAAAAAATAACACCAGACATGGATTGTTCCATATCATCTTTAAAGAATAATAACGAGTGTGTTTTAAATTGAAAATGGACAACAACCGATCCAGGGACCAGAAATCTTCACGAATGACGTGGACACGGTTCTGATTTGTCTGCGTATGTGACAGCCTTCGCAAACCTGAATGAAAAGTTCAGCGTCATGAAAGATGCGACGCCGGGAGTATGAAACCCTGTCTGGGATCTCCTGATGGGGATTCATCTCCCTGAGGTAAAACGAAGGGATAAATCCCCCATCCGCCCATCATACCAGTATGTTACAGCTCTCCCCTGCGATGGAAGCCTACGAGAAGACGCTCCTCGATGGGCTCGACCGCGCCATCGCGATTGCGAAGGACGCCCGCGTCCAGGGTATCGACCCGAGCACCGATGTCGAGATCCCCATTGCGAGCGACCTTGCCGACCGCGTCGAGGCGCTGCTCGGCATCAAGGGCGTGGCGGTACGGATACGCGAGCTGGAGCAGCAGATGTCCCGTGAGGAAGTGGCGCTCCAGATCGGGGACGATTTTGTCGCCCGGCGATTCGGGGAGAAGAACACGGACGAGATCATCGACCACGCGATCCGGACGGCAATGGCACTCCTGACAGAAGGCGTCGTGTCCGCCCCTACCGAAGGGATCGCAAAGATCGGGATTGGTAAGAACGATGACGGGAGCCAGTACCTGAAGATCTATTACGCCGGACCGATCCGGAGCGCGGGAGGTACTGCCCAAGCGCTGTCGGTGCTTGTCGGGGATTACGTGAGGCAGCAGCTCGGTATCAACCGGTACATTCCCCGTCAGGACGAAGTGGAGCGATATATCGAGGAAATCCGGCAGTACAACTCCATCATGAACCTCCAGTACCTGCCCAGTGAAGCCGAGATCCGGCTCATCGTCCAGAACTGCCCGGTCTGCATTGACGGCGAAGCGACCGAGAAAGAAGAGGTCTCCGGGCACCGGAACCTCGAACGCATCGAGACGAACTCGGTGCGGGGCGGCATGGCGCTCGTCCTTGCGGAAGGGATTGCGGGAAAAGCCCGGAAGCTCAAGAGCAAGGTCGAGAAGATGAAGATGAAGGGCTGGGACTGGCTCGACAAGCTGATTGCCGGCGCGGCAAAACCCGGCAGTGAAGCGAGTGCACCGGGCATCAAACCGCTCGACAAGTACCTCCGGGATCTCATCGGAGGCAGACCCGTCTTTGCGTATCCCCTGGAGAAAGGCGGGTTCCGGCTCCGGTATGGCAGGTCGCGGAACACCGGCTTTGCCGCTGCCGGGCTCCACCCGGCGACCCTGCACATCCTTGGGGACTTCCTTGCGGTCGGCACCCAGATGAAGACCGAGCGCCCGGGCAAAGCCTGCGGCGTCGTGCCCGTCGATTCCATCGAGGGACCCACGGTCCGGCTCACCAACGGGGACGTTCTCCGGGTGGACGATGAAGTGACCGCTGTCGCACTCGTGCCCCGGATCGAGCGGATCCTTGACGTGGGCGAGATCCTCATCTCGTACGGGGATTTCCTCGAGAACAACCATCCCCTCGTCCCGTGCGGCTACTGCGAAGAGTGGTGGCAGCTTGACGGAGGGGGGAAGCGCCCGGCAACGGAAGAGGACGCCCTCGCGCTCGCCCGGAATGGGGGGTATCTCCACCCGGCATACACCTGGTTCTGGGATGACATCCCCTGCGACCAGATCCGCACGCTTGCCGATGCGGTCTCAGGTACCGGAAAGATCGTGGAGACCTACCTCATCCTTCCCCCGGACCCGAAGATCAAAACGATCCTCGAGGAGCTACTCATCCCCCATGTCGTCCGAGAGGGGCAGGTCAGGATCCGGACGTATCGGGCGTTCGTCGCCTGCCTCGGGCTCACCGATGACCTGCAGAAAAGGGAGACCTGGCAGGATGCCCCGGAGAAAGGGCAGATCGCGCTTGTCATGCACCTCTCCGGACTCAAAATCCGGTCGCGAGCCGGTACACGGATCGGGGGCAGGATGGGCAGACCGGGCAAGTCCAA
>JAQTSH010000378.1 GCA_028711405.1 Methanoregula sp. | reverse complement strand
GCGCGGCGATATCGTTCCAGCCGGCGCGCACGGTCTCCTGGTCAACCGGTACGACCGACGACCCCAGCGACGCGAGGTACGGTTCGTTCAGGACAACGAGCGTCTCACGGGCGCCGGTCTTCTCCCGTATGGTCACTTCACACCAGCGGGCTTTTAGCGCGATCATCTTCGAGAGCACATCCGCCAGTTGGGTGTCGTAATAGATTGGGCGTTTCTCATCGTCAACCACCTGCATACCAAACGTAACCGGACCGGTCACCTGGCACTTCAGCACGGGAGCGTCGATATGCCGGGTCATCATCTCAGAAAACGCGGATGCATATTCCGGATGAAGCGCGTACCGTGAATAATTCCCCTCGACATAATCCATGTACACCTGTTCCATCGCGGCGGACTGATCGGTCGTATTGTCAAAGAGGAGCCGGTCCTCGCGGATGATCCGACCCGGTAATTGTTCTGAATCGTTAAAGACGATGCTCTCGAGTAATCCCCGGTCCGGTAAGGTGGGGATATAGGGAAACCCGGGGAATATCGCAAGCACATCGTCGTTTGCCTGCGCCGGGTCGGTATGCGGGAGTGCGCCGACGCCCGTCGCCCCGGTATGCGGGGCTGGGATCATCTTTGCCATCATCCACCTCCTTTCTTCATCCGGCAGGATAAGAGAAGCGCCTGCACCATCGGAAAGAGCGAGAGGTCCGTATGCGGGAGGAAGGTGCTGGAGGTATAATCATCCATGAACGAAGGCTCCGCGTTCAGCTCGATATACGCAATCTTTCCCGCAATCACATCGAGGACCTTTCGCTCGCGCCGGTTGATGAGCGCGATATTTGCACCGGTCACGGCGCCGTTGCCGATGTTTTTGATCCGGTCGAAATCCGTCTCCGGGATCATGCCGATGATCGTCGCATTCTTCTTGTCGAGGTAGTTCCCGAACGCTCCAGCAAAGTAGATTGTGGCAATGTCGTGCCGGGTCACGCCGGCTTCCTTCATGAGCGTTACACAGGCAGCATGGATGGAGGCTTTACTCATGATAAGGTTCTTGATATCGTTCTCCGTGATCACGATATCCTTCCCGATATCGGTCTCCTGCGCCCATGCGATAACAAACTCCGGGAAATGCGCCCCCTTCCGAACACGGGGGTGATCGATCCCGGTGTTGATCCGTCCCGTGCGGTCGATGACGCAGGCAGAGATCAGCTCTGCGAGAATATCGATCAGTCCTGATCCGGTGATACCACGGGGTTTTATGTTGTTGATCGTTGCCCACGTCGGGTCGAGCGTGACCGGATCGATGGTCACCTTCTCAATCGCGCCGGGGTTTGCCCGCATGCCAAAGAGCACTTCGCCCCCTTCGAGCGCAGGACCTGCAGCTCCTGCGCAGGAGAACATCCACTCATTGTTCCCGAGGACGACCTCGAAGTTTGTCCCGATATCGATCAAGAGCGAGATCTCCATGCGTTCTCCCATGCCGCATGCAAGGATGTCAGCGATGATATCCCCGCCGATAAAGTCGCTCACCGCCGGGAAGACAAAGAGCCCGCAGTTCCGGTTCGCATTGATCCCGATCCGTGCTGCCGCCACCGAGAGCGCCCGCTGGACAACCGGGACATAGGGTTCGGCGATGATATACGCGGGGTCGATGCCGAGCAGCATATGGGTCATCACCGTGTTACCGGCAACCACCACCTCATAGATATCCTCGCGGTCGATCCGTGCCGTGTTTGACGCTGCGGTCAACGCCGCGTTGATGCTCTCGGTCGCGAGCGACTGGAGTTTCGAGAGCCCGTTCTTCCGGGCAAAGTTGACACGGGCGAGGATATCCTCGCCACAGCTGATCTGCTTGTTGTAATTCGATGCGACGCCGACAACTTTTCCGGTCACTAGGTCCCACAGGTACGCTACCACCGTGGTGGACCCAAGGTCAACGGCAGCACCGTAGATACGCTTTGACGTGTCGTTCTCCTGGAGATCGATGAGCCGGTAGCCGCCGGGCACAAGAGCGATGGTACCAGAGACCTTCCAGTCGCTGTGCCGGAGGAGCGCCGGGATCTCCCGCATCACTTCAAGGGGGACGTAGATCTTCTCGGCAACAGGTCCACCTCTCTTCTGGATGCCCCACAACAGGCGGGTGAGATCCGGTGACGGGTCGGTCAGCGTTGGAGGCTGGAGATCGACATAATATTTTTTTACTGCCGGGCGGAACTCAATCTCTGTGTCCCTGCCCTCAATGAGGATCTTCTGTTCCTGGATGAGTGTGCTCTCCGGGATCATCACCTGGAGGTCTCCCTGGATCGTCGTCTCGCACGCGAGGCAGGCACCCCGTACCAGTTCTTCTTCCGTGAAGAACTGCGAGTATTTCTGTCGGTCGAACTCGGTTCTGCCAGACTGGACATAGACAATGCACTTGCCACATTTGCCCTGCCCGCCGCAGACCACATTGATGTTCATGCCGGCGCGCTGTGCGGCGTCAAGGATCGTGGTCCCGCGAGCCACTTCGATCTTGCGATAACTGGGAAGGAAAGTAACGGTGCGCATTTATTTCTTCCATTCTGTGTACAGGTATTCGCCAATCTCTGCCGCGTCACGGGGTCCGACCAGCACTTTCCA
>JAQTSH010000377.1 GCA_028711405.1 Methanoregula sp. | reverse complement strand
GCCGACAAGGGAGAGGACTGCGGGCATGATAAAGATCGCCCCGATAAGCGAGAAGCCAACCGCGATGAGCGTTGTGATGCCGAAATTTGAGATGATGGGAAACGTCGCGAGACAAAGCGCCGAGAACCCGAAGAACGTCGCAAGCCCGGAGACCGTGATCGCGGTCCCGATCTTCGACACACTCTCCTGGATGGCAGCGATCGGATCATGCAGCCGCTCCTCCTCTTCGCTGTACCGTTCCATGACGAGGATCGTGTACTCAGCTGCCACACCGATGGTCATCGACCCGAGCGTCGCCGTCAGGGGCGTATAGGCTATACCGAGTGCGTACATCGCCACCGCGTTCCACCCGACAATAAAGATGATCGGGACGAGCGGCGAGACCGCATGGACGTGCCGGTAGACGAGTGCAAGAAACACGAAGATAAAGACGAACCCGAGCATGGTCATCGTCTCCTTCGATGACGCGAGATCATTCATCAGGGTCGTGAAGAGTGCGAAGTTACCCACGGGCGCGAGGGTGATGCCCGGCGGAGGCTGGAGGAATGTGATATCTTTTATGATTTGTTCTTTTAAACTCTGCTGCTCCGTCACCTCAAGCTTCGTCGTACCGAACTGGATCACGCCGTTCATCGACCCGCTGAGATACGGTTTTTTTACTTCAGCGGGAATCTTTGCGAGGATCGCGTCGAGCTGGCTCTGCGTCTCCGGCATCACGCCGCCGTTGTAGGCGAGGATGTACGTAACGATGCTGGTCGCACGGGTGATCTGGTGATGATGCGCGAGCTCATAATCCTGGAACTGCTTCAGCCACAGGATCGTATCGAGGTCCGTCACCCGTTCGCCCTGCACATAGATAGACGCCGAACTCGTGGACCCGATGATCCGGGTGACCTTGTCCATCTGGATCTTTGCCGGCATATCGCTCGGCACGAAACTGTTCTCGTTCGTCTCGATCGCGATGAGCGGGTCGAGCTGGAATCCCACAAGCGCGATGAGCCCGGCGACGATAAGAACGGGAATCGGGTTCTTTGCGATCTTCACCGAAGTGGACGTTAAAAATCCGGCGTAAGACCATGAACTCCCTTTCTTCGCCGGGGCGCTTTTTTGGTCCGGCACGTCATCGAGCGAACTGCACGCGCCGGTCCCGACCGCGTAGCACTGCGTCGCTTTTTTCTGTTTGGGTTTGTATTTCAGGAGGAGGGCGATCGTGGGGATGCCGATCAATGAGACGCCAAAGCAGCTCATGACTCCGATGATCGAGACGAGCCCGAACGACCGGATCATCGGGACGGGCGAGACGTACATGGCAAGAAATCCCATGCAGGTTGCAAGCATCGCGTACATGACCGCAGGACCCGTACGGGTGACGGTCATAAAGACCGCGTCGTCAAGTGAGCCTTTCCGCGCCTCCTCGTCAAACCGGGCATGGAACTGGATCGCATAATCGACCCCGAGCCCAATCAGTACCGGGAATGAGCCGACGACTGCCATGTTCAACCGGATCCCCGCGAGTCCCATCATCCCCAGGCAGGTGACAAGCCCGATGCCGACAAAGACGACCGGCAGGAACCGGTAGCTGACATAGGCAAAGAGCAGTCCCATGACAATGATCATGAGCACCATGGCAGCCCCGATGAGCGTGCCCATCGAACCCATGAGCTCCTTACCCATCTGGGCGGAGAATGCGGTGCTGCCGGTTGCTGTCACCTTAACGTTTGGCGGGGGGTTGCTGTCATCCACCAGTGCCTCGATGTTACTGAGTGTCGCTTTCCTGACAGGTTCCGAGAGCCCGGTGTCCATCTCGATCTGGACGAGCGTGAGCACGTTGGACGGGACAGCAGTCGCCCGGACCTCTGCCGGAATCCGGGCGATGATCTGGTCGGTGGTGGCGCGTGTGGTCGGGAGGTCTCCCCCATTGTAGCCTTTGAGGATATCCACGATGCTTGTGACACCCTTGATGTGCTGCTGCTGCCGGATATCCTTTTCAAGGCTGTCAATGTATGCGAGTACATCCGGGTTGACGGGGTCACCGGCTTCAACAATCAAAATGATCGAATCCGCCTGGAAGGTGTTGGTATACCGGTGGTTCAGGATGCCGGCGGGAGAATCCTTGTCGAGGTAGGTATCCGAACCGGTCTCCATCGTGATGAGGGTCATCCCGTACAGTGCGGCAAGAAAGACCGCGAGGACGAACCCGGCGGTCACGAGCGGTCGCTTCGTGATGAACCGGGCGAGCGCTTCAAAGAGTGTGTTGATCATACTTCACCAGGCATACACCGGAAATTCCCAAGACGTTTCATACCTGCACATCCTCTTCGGCATGACAACAATTGTTCATTGCACGATCTTCCGGCACAACAGAGACCAAAAAATGGCGGTTATTCAGCCGTCTTCCGCCGCTTGTAGAGGAGGTAGCCGGCTGCAATGACAAGGATCGCGATGATACAGAGGACGAGAGGGTTTGTGAGCAGATCAAGAATGCTCTTTCCCTGGACGATCTGTACCCGCACCTTCATCGGGTCCGAGATGACCGTATTGTCGAGGGCATCGCGGTAGCGTATCTCGGAGTCAAGACCGTACTCCTTCACGGTGGCAGTCTTGTCGA
>JAQTSH010000043.1 GCA_028711405.1 Methanoregula sp. | reverse complement strand
GGTGTCAAATGTTCCGGGTCCGCCGTAGGCTCCGGGAGCGGTTGTCGTCAGTGAACCGGCAGTCTGGCCGTTGATCTTCGCTTCGATAAGTGCACCTACCGGTGCCGGTTGCCCGTTAATATTAACCTGCCCGTAAAATTCGCAGGGGAACGGTGGAATCTCCGCTGCACTGACCACCGCAACCAATACAAGAATGGATAGTCCGATTACGATAATGATCCGGTTTCTGTTCATACTATTCCACGATCCTGTATTTATCCTGCTATGAATATCACATATTCATGGGTTTCTGTGGGAAACCCGCCATGAACACTCTTTTGTGTATCGATCAGCGACATTTCTGCGCGATCATTCGACTTCGTCTTCTATAGTTCCTTTACTTTCCCCACCTTGAACCATGCGATCTTTGCGGCGTCTCCAATGTCGACAAACCCGTTGTCATTGAAGTCCGCATCCGGAAGAATGACCGGCGCACGCCCCACAACCATATACGCAACGAGTGTGACATCGCCGATATCCACTTCCCAGTTGTGGTTGAAGTCGCCTTTGGGATAGAAGGTGATATTCTGCCCCGGAACGGTCGTGTTCGTTCCGGTACTGTTTGTTACTGTGAGGAGCGCGGTATAATTTCCGGCTTTCCGGTACGTGTATGCCGGGTTCTCCAGTGCTGAAGTGTTTCCATTCCCGAAAGCCCAAAGACGGCTCATCGTGTTGACGCAGTTGGAGGTGTCTGTGAACAGGATGGTCACCGGAGCAAGTCCAATCGATCGGTTCACCGTGAAATGAGCGGTCGGGTTGGGACCGGGGATGCGCGCGGTCAGGTTCTGGTGGTATGTTGTACCTCCGTGAAAAACTACGGTCTCGTTTGCGAGTATATCATTGATGGAAAATGCGATAGTTTTTCCGTCATCACCGTCAATGCCCCTGACCGTTAACCGTGCAACGAAGATCCCCGTGCCGCCGAAGATACCTGCTTGTGTGGTCGTGATTGACCCGCGACTCTGGTTATCAATGGATGCATTGATGACCGTGCCGGGGGGTGCATCATGCCCGTTGATAGAGATGGAACCGTACACTTCACAGGGAATTGGTGGAGGGAGGACTGCACCCGCGAGAGCGACCAATCCCAGGATACCGAAGATGATGAAACTGAATCTGAGGTACGTTCCCTTGTGCTCTTTCATGATGGTCCTCATGCCCCGATTGCCGAGAGTTCTGCTTGTGTTGAAACAAAGACCCAGTACCCTTTACCCGGGTAGAGTAACCGTGAATCTGCATGGGTTGAGCTGCCGCCCCGGATGATTGAGGTCTCATAGAGTCCGTGTGAAGCGTCAAATCCAATCAGGGTTGACCATGCCGGGTCAATACTCACGAGCGTGTCGTGGGCAGAAGATGGTGATACATCCGAGTACCCGATGGAGTTCCAACCGGGATAGAGCGTCTTGGTCGCGGGCAACTGTGGGTTTGCCGTGCTGTTCTCGAAATTGAGTGGCACGGACATGGAACGGTTGGAATAGATCCATATCCCGTCAAGGACTTTCACTTTGTCGCTTGCAGCCATACCCTGCCATGCTCTTATTGAACCGTTGTAGATCCAGATGGTGTGCATCTCGGTGTTCACATCGCTGAAGATCGTGGCATTGTTGGAACCCGCGGCGAGTTTCTTTGGCACTGAGATAAAGTTCCAACCCGGTGAGAGCGCAATCGAGTCCTCGACCGGTGGAGCAGTGCCGTTCTCAGCGATCCAGAAGGAGAGGGTGACACAGGTATCGTCAATGTTCGGGTCATTAATTGCCTGGACAAGTGCTTCTGCGGCTTCTGAACTTTTCAGGCTTCCTGCACCAAGAAGTGAGAAGATCATGGTACCGATTGGGTTTATAGATCTTCCGAGTTGCTTATTGAAAACCATGTCACCATTTCGGTAGATATCGAACTGGTTGTTTTCCATCGGATGCTGGACGGCAACAAAGTACTTTCCGGGTGCAAGAGAAGATAGCCTTTCAGGGGTAAGCGTGTAGTCATAACTGGTGTTGTAACTGATGCCATTCTGTATTGTAACAGCATAATTCTCCCCGAGAATCCAACATTGGATCCCTACTGTTGGTGAACCTGTCGCCACTCCCCGTATATGCAGGGGTTTGGGATTGAATTGTTCAGGATCGTCCTTTACGTAGGTGATCGGTTGGACAGATGCTGTAACGAACGGTTTCTTGAGTTCGAGGGTGAAATTGGCGGATAGGGTATACATCTGGTTTTCAGGCATTGCATTCCGTGGGTTACTCACCGCATAGATTGTGTAGAAACCCGGATCGAGTGCAACGCACATGGTACCCCACCGCCATTCCCACGTGTGATCGTCCTGAACGCTCACTTGCTGGAATGTCGATGGAATGCCATCAATAACCATGCTGTATCGTGGGTCAGCTGATTGTATCTGTGCCCCGTATTGTGCAAGGTTTTTACCGGTGATAAACACGTATGTGGTCATTGTTTCAGTGTTGACACCCGCTAACCGGATCTCGTCGCCGAAGTAGGCACTGTTCCCGCACGCCGCAGTGATTATCATGGATCCCGCTCTGACGTTTACTGTGGCTTCGTCGGACGAATAGGTGCCCGTGGGGGACTTGTTCTCTACCCGGAATGTATACGCCTGCGCTTTTGTGACATTCGCTGTCGTCCACTCAAAGACCCGGATGCCATTGTTATTTGTCCGTACCTTCGCATAGTATTCCGTGCCGTTGAGCCATCCGTGCGGAACGAGTTCGTTCACGGTGACTGAACTACCCTGCGGGGTATATTGACTGCCATATGTCGGGCTAGTTGTTGTGTCCAACAGGATCCCCGCCTGGTATGGGACGATAGTGGGGGGGCGCGCATTATAACCCCCTGCGTCAGCAAAGCCCTGCGTGTCTTTGACCCAGACCCAGTAGTCGGTATTTGGCGCTCCCTGCACCGTCAGGGAAAATTGGTCTGCCCGGTTGATGGTCCCCCGGTTCGAAGTAAGGTTCACACCATTTCCGGCAGGTTTATCCGGTCGTGTTGAAAGGGTGAGGTCCACATCACTCCGGTCACTGAAGAGGTAAATGGGATCTGCCAGATGACGACCATGTTCGTTTATTGCATACCCGCTGGGTTCATCGGGATCTGCGATATGATTGGCGTTCTTGTCAAGGAACCCAAAGATCCATACGAGTTCTGCGGTGAGGGGCATGTTGTACCGGTTGTCAGTTCCGGGAGTTGTTTCATAGATTGGCTGAATACTGGTCTTTGGGGTCTGGTTAAATGCCTGGACATAGACCGTTCCACTTAACGAGTGATCGTAGCCAACGACTCCGGATACCTGATGAGTGTAATAGGATTGCGGCATGGAATCATTCACTGCCACAAGTACTTCGGCTCTTTTGTAGACCGGCATATACTCCGAACCAAAATTCTGTTCTACGCGGATCTTATAGACTCCCGGTTTTGTCCAGTTGTTGGTTGTGAATTCAACTGTCCGGTTTCCCATGCCGGAAAGAGTAACATTTGCATATAGGGCAGTGCCGTTGCCTAAGATGTCCATGGTTGAAGGATGAGTGTAAGAGTAGTATCCATGAGCCACATCAGCCCAAACGGTTCCTGATATCCCCCAACTCCCACTGTTCTGGAAGAGATATCCTCCGTTGTTATTGCCAAATGATGAGGGATTTATATATGGCAGGGGCATCGACGGAAGATAGGTGTCTGTCGTTACCCCAGCTTGGTATCTTGCAATCATCGGGGGTTGAGCTCCATTCCCTCCGCTCATCGAACTGGTTCCCGAGACCCAGATATGGTAGACTGTTCTTGGTCTCCCCTCAATCGTTACGGCAAATGAGTTCCCGGTCGTTACAGATTGTTTATCGACAGTTGCCACAAGACTGTTTGACTGGATTGTTACTGTTTGTGGTGCGGAAACGGTCTTACCCGTGTAATCTGCACCGCCACTCTTGTAGTTGTTCCGCATGCCGTTCAGCATGGATTCAACAGTAACAGTGTACGTGCCTGGCGGGTATGCAAATTGACCGGTTCTGTCAAGAGCACTGGTCGACCAGCTTCCAGAAGCAGTTGTACTATTACCCCATGACCATGATGATGAGTTGATCACCTGGTGCGTGACTGGAATGGGTTGACAATACATATTCAACAGGGCTGTGAACGTGTTCCCTTGGTCGGTTTTTACCTTGATGTCTGCCCAGTAGTTGACATCAGTGCCGGAGATCCCGCCGGATCGCAGATTCGGCTGGTTGATCGCTGTATCCATGTTGGTGTTTATCTTAAAGCCCAGAAGATCTCCCCGAACAACAGATTTACCACTGACCGATACCCCTCCAACCGCCGAATTCTGGGAGAAATCCCAGATATCCAGCGCGAGTTGAGGGTCTTTCACCGTGATAAATGCGCCACCAATAGTGCTACCGTATCCGGTGGCGAAGTTAACCACATACCAGTTCCCGTAGTGACTACCAAAAGCAGCGTAGGATATCATCATTGATTGATTGGTCGGACTGGTCAGTGCAACGACCGCTGTTGGGATGCTTGATTCAATGTTCGCTGATGACGCCCACCAGCCAATCATCGTCGGTTGGTATCCTGCAGCTGCGGCAAACGAGTTCTGCGCGGGGGTGAGGTTCAGCCCCTGCTCCCCGATAAAGACGGTTGCACCCTGGCTGATGCTTGTGTTTACAGCGTAGAACGTAGCCGATGATCCCGTTACGGCAATGTACTGAATACGTGTCGTTATGTTGCTGCCCCCGGCATTTGTCGCATTCAGGGAAACCGTGTAACTACCGGTAGTGGTGTAGGTATGTGCCGGATGCTGAAGAGAACTCAAACTCCCGTCTCCGAACGACCAGTTCCAGGATGTGGGTGATCCCGTTGAGCGATCTGTAAATTGCACGGTGAGGGGAGCAATTCCTGAAGTGACGTTAGCGGAAAAGTTCGCGGCGAGCAGGATTTCCTGCGCAAACTTCTGGATCCGGCAATTATTCGTGTCCGCTACGTAGACATTGCCCGTCGAATCTACCGCTACACCAAAAGGATTCCATAACTCCCCGTCTCCTGATCCCTGTGTCCCTAACGTTGCTAAAAATCTCCCGCTCGAATTAAACTTCTGGATCCGATTGTTGTCCCTGTCTGCAACATAGACATTGCCTGTCGAATCTACCGCCCCATGAAAAGGATTTTGGAACTGCCCGTCACCGGATCCAGATGATCCCCATTTCGCTAAAAAGGTCCCGTTCGAATTGAATTTTTGGATTCGATAATTGTTCGTGTCCACGACATAGACATTGCCCGTTACATCTACCGTTACACCATAAGGAAAGGTGAATTGCCCATTTGCAGATCCATTTGATCCCCATTTCGTTATAAATGACCCGCTTGAATTGAACTTCTGGATCCGATTATTCCACGAGTCACAAACGTAGACATTACCTGAAGAATCAAATGCAACACCCGTGGGATAGTAGAACTGCCCATCTGCCGATCCATTTGATCCCCACTTCGCTAAAAATGATCCAGTAGAACTAAATTTCTGGATCCGATGGTTATGTGTGTCAGCGACATAGACATTCCCTGACGGATCAATTGTGACACCTTCAGGATGTTGGAACTGTCCGTCTCCTGATCCCTGTGTCCCCCACTTAGCTAAAAATGTCCCGCTCGAATTAAACTTCTGGATCCGATTGTTCTCTATTTCAGTAACGTAGACATTGCCTGACGTATCTACTACCACACCATAGGGAACTGAAAATTGCCCGTCACCGGATCCAAAATTACCCCACTTGGTAACAAACACATACGATTCACTACTGGATTCAGATGAAATATCCGGTGTATCCGGAAGAACAGATCCCACTTCAGAGGATATATCGTTCATTGTGAGCATATGGCTTGTGATATTCTGGTCATGCGCGTTCAACTGAACGGTATCGTTGAACATACTCGAATTCATCATCTGGTTTCCGGGGTTTCCGGTTGATTCTTCTGTGACGGCAGAAACGCCGCCAAACAGGCATGTCATGCAAAGAAGAGCAAACGAGAATAGTAATGTATACTTCACTAATCCGGATCTGTTCATGTCTAACAACTCCCAATCTCACAGTCTGATAGACTGTCCAAATATCCTCCCAAATAAATATCACAATTGTATTATTGTGGACAAAGGTTGTACTACATGATAAATATTGGCATTTGTTCCGATTGCGAAAATCTCGTCAAATCTTCTTGGATTTCTGCAAGAATTCCCCAGGTCTCTGTCGTTGAATTGATACCTGGAAGTGCAACTGGTTCCATTATGCGATACGAAACGTGCAGAACAGGTAGCGTGCAAATCTAAAACAGATATTGCACCCCCACCCTTTCCACCTAGCCAAGTGGGGAACTCCCCTCATATTAAGAACAGGGGATGGGGGTCTCGCGCTCCTGGCAATGAGTGGCTCCCCTCACCAAAAGCCATTTTACGGTCGCCAAAAACAAGCTTCGCCAACGTGAGCATATTCCGGAAAAAGTGTTCATGGCGGGTTTGCCACAGGAGCCCATGGATAAAAGATATCCATAGCAGGAAATGAAAAAAAGTAGGATACGCGGTGTGTACCGTTATCCGTTATCTCCTCAGATGATCTTTGAACCCGCAGTCGGTCCGGGTTTGCATTCGAACACTTCCGTAATCCTGACGATCACAAGCGACCGGGCGGGAAGCGCCGGGTTCTTCTGGTTGATCTTTGCCCGCATCTCGTCATATTCCGTACCGCTCGACTTGATCGCGGCGACTCCTTTGATCTGGTAACAACCCTTGATCTCCGGTCCCCAGACATAGATCGCGATCTTTGGATTCACGCGTAGATTCGAGAGAGTCTTGTTCATGAAGTTGTCCGTGAGCCAGATTGTGTCATCACTCACGAGCTCAACGATCCCGATTGGGATGACGTTAGGGGTACCATCACTGGAAGCGGTCGCAACCGGGAAGACCTTCATCTTTGCAAATGCCTCTTTCATCTCTGCGGTCAGTTTTACCATCGCTTTTCACCTATCATCCCATCGGCATTCTCTTTTTATATACTTTGGTGTGGTGTCAGACTGAAAGGTTTTATCGCCATTCGTTTAAGTATTGTAGCATTACAGAGGTACAGGTTATGGGCACGTTCGAATGTTTACAGGGAATGATCGCCGGCTACCTTGCATCCCCGAAAGGACAACAGGCAATACAGAATTATCTTGCCTCCCCTGAGGGAAAAGCCACTATTAACTCCTATCTTGCAACCCCGGATGGTCAGAAGATGGCACGATTGCTCCTCAGCCAGGCGATGGACAAACTCGATATCTCCGAAGATGCAAAAGCCGTGATCCGCACCGCGCTCACCCAATAAATCTCCTCAGGTTACGGGTTCGATCAGCGGTATGACATCCGGTACTGCGATGCCTTCCTTTGCATCGGCAGTCTCCTGCCAACGCACACACCTTTTTGATACGCCGCCACATACGTATCCGGTATGAGTGATGCCGGTTTTCTGTTCAGCAATATCGCGATAGAGAGTGTCATCGGCTTTTTGCTCACATTTATCGTGGTCATCTTCGCTGCGTACCTCAGTTATAAGGTTGTCAAAGCCGGGCTCATGCGGTGGACGACCCATTCTGTCGCCCGCTGGACTGCCCGGTTCGCCGGTTATATCGTCTTTCTTGTCGGGATCTACGAGATTGACCGCTGGTTTTTGGGGTTTGATATCAGTGCAACCATCGCCTCTGTCGGGATCATCAGTATTGCGCTTGCGTTCGCTTCTCAGCAGATCATATCGAGCCTGCTCGCCGGTTTTCTGATCACGATCAACCGGACGATCACGCTTGATGACTGGGTGGTGCTGGGAGGGCTTCCGGATACAGGCATTTCACAGGTGAAGGACATCACCTTCACCCGGACGATCCTCCGTGACCGTAATGGCACGGTGTATATCGTCCCGAATGCAACCCTGCTCGCATCAAAGATCATCAATTACTCGAAGTCCGGGTTCATCGAGATCCCCCTCACCCTGATCCTCCCGTTTGAGATACCTTTTGAGCGGGCACGCGACGTCATCATGAGCATCCTCTCCGATCACCCTGAAATCCTGCCGGATAAACCAGTCACGGCTCCGAAAGTGCCGTCCGGTATTCGGGATTCGTTCTTCTTCCAGGGTTACACCTGGTTAAAAACGGATTCCGGGGCACTTATTCCCCGTGTGCTTTTTACGGGTATCACAAACCAGGGCAACACGATCAGCATCCGGTTCTGGATCTGCGATGTGGTGCGCCGCGAGGAGATCACATCGGAAGTACTCGTCGAGATCTCCCGGCAGTTGAAGATCGGGCAGGACGTGGGAATGAGTGGTTGAGTGAGCCTGTGATCGTTATCTGGTGACTGTCAAGGCAGCGGATTCTTGTGGGAGAACCAAATTTTTTTAAAACCCGCATTTCTACAGGTACACCAAAAATCCTGTAAAAAATTCCGGATAATCATCCAAAACCTGGAGTTTCCCCGTCGTTCGACCGCAAACCCTCTATCCGTGCACGGCAGACACAGTATTCGATGGACACATCGATCATCTTTACCCTCTTTGAAAACCTGCCCCGGCAGGGTCCGGGAAGCGCTGCCTGTACCCGCAAGATGTTTACGAATGTGCCAGGACTCCCGGAACACCCGGCGATCCTTGATGTCGGTTGCGGGTCCGGCATGCAGACGATCGATCTCGCCCGGCTCTCCCCCAAAGCCCGGATCACGCCGGTGGATATCCACGCGCCGTATCTCGCTGATATCCGCACGAGGGCTGAAGCCGCCGGAGTCGCGGAACATATCAGTCCCGTGCAGGCATCAATGGACGGACTCCCCTTTAAGGCAGGCTCGTTCGATCTCCTCTGGGCAGAAGGCTCGATCTTTGTCATTGGCGTGGAACGCGGGCTCTGTGCATGGAAAAAAATCATCCGCCCCGGCGGGTTTTTCGCCTTCACTGAAGCGGTCTGGTTCACGGATACGCCATCCCCGGATGTCGCGACCTTCTGGCAGGAGAACTACCCGGACATAAAGGATGTCGCTGGCATACGAACCATCGCTGAGACTGCCGGATACTCGTGGATCACCTCCTTTCCGTTGCCCGCATCCGCGTGGTGGGATGACTATTACACCCCGATCATTGCCCGGCTGCCGGCGCTCGAAAAGAAATACCGGAACCATGCTGAAGCCCAGGAAATCCTTGCCGGGATGAAGCGGGAGATCCGCATCTTCCGCGAGTACCCGGACGAGTACGGGTACCAGTTCATCCTGTTAAAAAATGGCACCTGAATTTTGTCATGTCGTCCCACACACGCTCGAGCGGGAATCAATAATCTGCCATTCCCCCGGTATCGGTCACGATGAAGCTGGGCTTTTCCTTTGGATGCGCGCAGGGTCAGGATCCCAATTCGTAAAACACCTCAGGACGTTGTGGGGATGGGGGGGTCTGGGTGTTCGTCTTGTCTGGGATTTCAATTAACAATGGTACCAGTCCACCACCGGGTGGACCCGTTCCCATGAGCCTCGCGGTTCCCACAATTCCCGTACGGGTCGCAGGGGGCTGTGGGGAGTCGGATTGTTACGAATCCTCCCGGGAAGGATCGGCTGTACGGGTATCCCCCTGTCAGAAAAAGCCGGCTTTTCCGGGTGCTGCCCCACGGGTAAAATCCCCCCATCCCCATCAGACCCCCCACATGCACCTTTTAAAAAACTGCAAAAAAGTGGTATTTTCACGTCAGAGAACTGATGAATTGAATGGAGGTACGCATGTGGGGGGTCGGAGGGGGATGACGTGACCTGGGGTAACCCCCCCCCCAATCCCCCGGGGGTGGGTCCCCCCATGTACCCACCGTATCGTATCAATGCAGATGCCCGCGGCGCTTCGGGTGTCAATCGGTATCTTTACGGGCGGGTCAGAGAGTGTACTCAACGGGAGCCGGGCTGAACCGATGACGAGGATTTACCGTCAAATTATTGACTCTGATAATCCTATGATCAGTGATGGCGTCTTACTTCAACAATCAGAAACATATCGAAATTTTTGCGATTGGGTTTGATTTCGTCAAGGGTTACCTGCCCGGGTTCCGGATTACGGAGATCCTCAACGAGATCAATGCGTTCTCAAAGACCTATCCGGACC
>JAQTSH010000376.1 GCA_028711405.1 Methanoregula sp. | reverse complement strand
AGGGCGCTGCGCCGCCATCCGGCGCGCTGGAACAACAGGAATTACTCGTCGGTTCCATGGGATTCCTCACGCCATCCGCCCGCTCTCGTTCATCAGCGGTCCGAGCACGTCCTGTACCATCCCGCTTAAGTTCTCCACCTTCAATAGCGCGAGGCAACAGACCGCCCCATCCTTCTCCCACGAGATGAGCGCAAGCTTGTCGCCCTGCCGGATACCGGCGCGTTCCCGTACATCCTTCGGGAGCACCATCTGCCCCCGTTCGTCAACGGTGAGTACAGCCTCCACCCGGCACCCGGCAGGGGGGGCACAGCTGGAGCATGCAGAGCGTTCTTCTGATTTTTTAGTCATAGTCTGTTTGAAGGTTGTCTTCCGGATTATAAAAATTTTTTGAAAAATCAGAAAAATCATACAATACTGAATTTTGAGTTTAGTGCCATCGTGCCGGTGAATATCCCGGCGAGAGATCCTACCTGACCGGGACATCGTGGCACCGATAGAGAGCATTATGTAGGATCCCTGTCATAAAAGAGGATAACCGCTTGTGCAGGGAAGAATTTTCCAAAGTTGCGTGCGATATCGTTCCGGTGCCGGTCACGTGAGGATCGCACCCTGTCCGGGCGATGCCATGCCGTGGATGACTCCCTGAAACAGGCACGAGCCGGAACAATCAGCAGGTGATGCGATGCTCTACCGGACAATGAAGAATGCGGACCGGAAACTCTCGATCCTCGGTTTCGGCTGCATGCGGTTGCCGCAGACGGCTGACTTCGCGATCGATGAACCGCGTGCGACCGGGATGATCCGGTATGCGATTGACCGGGGCGTCAATTATCTCGATACCGCGTATGTCTATCACAACGGCGCGAGCGAACCATTTCTCGGTCGGGCACTCTCCTGAGGGTACCGCAAAAAGGTGAACCTGGCAACGAAACTTCCCGTATGGCTGGTGAAGACACGGGAGGACATGGACCGGTACCTGGATGAACAACTCGCCCGCCTCCGGACAGACCATATCGATTTTTACCTCCTTCACGGTCTGAACAGGAAGACCTGGAACCAGGCGCTCGATCTCAATGTCACAGAATTTCTTGATGCTGCGCTCGCAGACGGCAGGATCTCCCACGCGGGCTTCTCGTTCCATGATGAGGTAGGCATTTTCAAGGAGATCGTTGATGCGTATGACTGGACGCTCTGCCAGATCCAGTATAATTTCATGGACGAGGAGTGCCAGGCGGGGACGGAAGGCGTGACCTATGCCGCAGGACGAGGGCTTGGCATTGTTGTCATGGAACCGCTCCGGGGAGGGTTGCTCACCCGCGAATCCCCGGAGATCAAAAACGCCTGGGCATCGTCCGGGATCTCCCGTACCCCGGCTGAATGGGGCTTGTCCTGGCTCTGGAACAAGCCGGAGATTTCGGTCGTGCTCTCCGGTATGAGCACCATGCAGCAGGTGAAAGATAACCTGAGATCTGCCCATGCCGGCACACCGGGATCGCTCACCGTGCCGGAACTCGCAGCGTTTGACGCAGTCAAATCCGTGTACCGGAAACGGATGAAGGTGCCGTGCACCCAGTGCCGGTACTGTCAACCCTGCCCCGGCGGGATTAAAATCCCTGAGTGTTTTGCCGCATACAATGATGCGTTCATGTACGCAGATGTGACAAGCGCAAAAGATTCCTATGATGCGGATACAGAGAACGGGGGTTCAGCCTCCGCGTGCCAGGACTGCAGCGTCTGCGAGAGCCTCTGCCCGCAGCACATCCCCATCCGGGCGTGCCTGCAAAAAGTCGTCCAACTCTTCAGGCACTAAGACTCCCACCAGTATATCACATCAACCAGTCACTGCCTGACAGGTTCAGTCGCACCCCGTGAACACCAGGAGAATCGGCTACCCCTGCATTAACCGGACGATCGGCTGTACCCCTTCCCGCACGTTCCGCCTAGCGTCGTACTCAAAAGAACGGCTGATCGAGACCGTCGGGGCAAACCTCACCTGCCTATCTGCCATCCTCGAGTATAATGTCCGGCACGGCATCCTCTTTTTTCGCATCACGTCAGATCTCGTCCCGTTCGCCTCCCACGAGATCTCGCAGTTTCCCTGGCAGGAACAGTTCTCTACACAGTTCAAGACGACCGGGAAATTTATCCGGGACCATGCCCTGCGGATCTCTATGCACCCGGACCAGTTCGTGCTCCTGAACTCCAAAAAAGAGGAGGTGCTCCGGCGCAGCATCGCTGACCTGCAGTACCAGGTCTCGGTGCTCGACCTCCTTGGTCTTGACGACTCGGCAAAAGTCCAGATTCATGTTGGCGGCGTCTATGATGACAAATCCGCGAGCATCGACCGGTTCGTCACACAGTATCTCGCGCTCGATCCCCGGATCCGCCGGAGGCTCGTGATCGAGAACGATGAGCGGTTATACACGGTTGCCGATTGCTGTGCCATCAGTGACAAAACTGGCGTGCCCGTCCTCTTCGATGCCTTCCACCATTCCCTGCACAACAACCGCGAGGCGCTGCCTGCCCTCCTCGATCGGGTCAGGGCGACATGGCACGAGGCGGACGGGATCCCGATGGTCGACTACAGTTCGCAGCAGGCAGGCAAACGCCCAGATCGGAAGAG
>JAQTSH010000042.1 GCA_028711405.1 Methanoregula sp. | reverse complement strand
TCGGTCGGACGGCTGATCGCGAGCCGGTCGCGTTGTGCTGCGCTTGTCATAGACTCATCTCCTTATACGTGGCTTCCGCAGCTTTTACGTTCCGTTCATCGGAGAACATCTCCCGGATCGCCTTCTTTACGGACTCCGCAGAGCAGATCCCCATCTTCGCGAGCGCCCCGAGCACCGGCGTGTTTAAGATCGGACTTCCCGCGACCACCAGGTTCTCGCGGAGCGCGATCCCCGTCAGGTCGACATGGGAGGTGGAGAATCCGGCGAACTCCTGTTTGTGAGCGCTGTTGATGAGCACCCTGCCACCCTTCTTCAGACCGTTCAGCACATCAACAACATCCATCACGCTCGCGTCCAGCACCACCACCATATCCGGGTTCCGGATCTGGCTGTAGACCTTGATGGGCTGATCATCGATCCGGACGAACGAGACGACCGGCGCCCCCCGGCGTTCAGCGCCGTAGAACGGGCACGCAGTTGCATATTTCCCGTCATGGAGCGCTGCCATCGCAAGGAGCCGGGCAGCGGTCACGCCGCCCTGCCCACCCCGGGAGTGGATACGGATCTCAAACATTGGCGTTCACCCCGAACCAGAACTCCGTCCCCATACGACGCTTCCGGACAAATTCCGCGAGGTCGTCATAGGTCACTTCCTGCCCTCCGATACCGGCGATCACGCTGTAGACCTCCTGCTTCGTCTGCGCACGGATCTCGGTAGCGAGGACACCCCCGGAACCGAACGAGTAGTCGCGGTCGATGACCACAACCTCCTTCCCCGCAAGGTCGAGTTTCGGAAAGGGACGGAACCAGCGGATACGCATCGAACCGGCTTTTATCCCTTCTTTTCTCAGGATGTCGATCGCCACTTCTGCTTCTTTCCCGAACGTGCCCATCGCGATGAGGATCACGTCCGCGTCCTCGCACCGGTAATCCTCGGTGAACCCATACGTCCTGCCGAAACGTTTTGCAAACTCCCTCTGGGTTGCCTCGATCACCTGTACCGAGGCACGCATCGAGCGCTCGATGTCCCACCGGAACCGGAAATGATCGTTCGGTCCCGTCAGCCCGCCATAACTGGTCGGGTTCGCAGTGTCAATTGCATGGGGCAGGTGAATGGGCGGGATGAAATCGCCCGGTTCAACCGTGTCAAGCGGCTGCATGATATGGGAGAGGGAGAACCCGTCAAGGTTCACCATGACCGGCAGCAGGACGTCGTTCGCCTCTGCGATGGCAAACGCCATGAGTGTTGCATCATAGGCTTCCTGCACGGTCGCCACATAGACCTGGAGCCACCCGGTGTCCCGCTCCTGCAGCGCATCGGTATGCTCCGCCCAGATATTCCAGCCCGGACCGAGCGAGCGGTTCACGTTCGCCATGACGATTGGCAGGCGGGCGCCCGCTGCCCAGTTCGTCATCTCGTGCATATACAGGAGCCCGTGGGAACTGGTGGCGGTGAACGTCCTGATACCAGTGATCGCGGCACCGATACAGGCTGCCATTGCCGAATGCTCGCTCTCGACCGGGATATACCGGCTCGCGAGCTGCCCGCTCGTCACGTAGTCCGCAATCGTCTCGACGATCTCGGTCTGCGGGGTGATCGGGTATGCAGCAACAACCGACGGTTTCGCCTGTTTTACTGCTTCAGCGACCGCCTTGTTTCCGGTTGCAATCTTCTTCATGGTGCTGCCTCCTCGGCGACAAGCCGTTTGAGATTCTTTGCTATACGCTGCTTCAGGATCTCCACGGTCTTTGCATCGATGCCCTTGAACCGTCCCTGCGGCGCGAGATACTCTTCGAGCGGGATCTGCTTTTTCATCGCGGCTTTCGAGGGAGCGCTGATCGTGAGTTTCCCGTATTCACGCTCGTAGAGTACCCACATGCCGGACTTCACCGCAAGCTTGCCCATCTCGATCGTCTTCTCGGTGGGGTACCGCCACCCGGGCGGACAGGGAGCGAGGATGTGGATGAACGTCGGTCCCCGGAACGTGAGCGCTTTTTGTACTTTCTTATATACGTCCAGCGGGTAGGCGCTGCACGCGGTTGCCATGTACGGCGGGTCGTGGGCGGCGATGATCGCATCGATGTCCTTTTTCGCGTCGGGCTTTCCCGTAGGTGTGGTCGTCGTGCGGGCACCCATCGGCGTTCCGCCGGACCGCTGCATACCGGTGTTCCCGTAGGCTTCGTTGTCGTAGCAGATATAGAGGAAATCGGTGCCGCGCTCGAACGCGCCGGACATTGCCTGGATACCGATATCGAGTGTGCCTCCATCACCGGCGTACACGATCACGTTCGTCTTTTTTCCTGCCTGGCGAAACGCGTTCGACATACCGGACGCACACGCGGCAGCGGCGCCGAACGCGACGTTGTAGACCGGGATGTTCATCGCGGTGTTCGGGTAGATGCCCTGGATGACGCTCGTGCAGCAGGCGGGCACGACAAGCACCGTGTCAGGTCCTGCAGCTTTCAACACATAACGGAGGTTAAGTGAGGAACTGCACCCGGCACATGCGGAGGTGCATTTTTTTATATACTCTTCTTTCGGGATTTCTGCGATAGTATCCAACTCCTGGAATGATTTGGCAATCGCGAAAAGAGATCGCGGATGTATCATTAATTATCATCACGGGTGGACAAAAAGGTATCATGCACAAGGCAGACGGGATTTTTTTTGTCCCCGCGTTCATCCGGATCCAAGATTACTAATAGCCGGACGATCCAATCCCCATTTAACGGTAGTATCTATGACAGAAAACATGCAGAATCCTATTATGATGTCCTGGCTCTCTCCGGGACTCCATCCCTGGTGGATCGTCCTCCTCTTTGGGATCCTTCTTGTGGCGCTCGGCGTGGTGTTCTTTATGACGCCGGTCATGACAACACTCGTGTTGATTACGTTCCTCGGGGCGTACTGGTTTGTTTCCGGGTTGTTCTCGCTTGGCAGTCTGGCAGTTGACCGGACGAACATGGGCTGGAAGATATTTCTCGCCATCATCAGCATCATCGCCGGTGTACTCATCATGGGCTACCCGCTCTACGGTACGGTGATCATCCTCTCGTTCTTTGTGATCTTCATCGGGTTCTGGGCGTGTTTTATCGGGTTTGCCCACCTGTTCTCCGCATTTAAGGAGAAGGATGCCGCAAACGCGGTTCTTGGGATCATCAGCATCCTCTTCGGGCTGATCCTCCTCATCTTCCCGCTCATCACTGCGGAACTTCTCCCGTTTGTCGCCGGTGCGCTCTGCTTTGTAGGAGGCTTCTCCGCAATTCTCGTATCCTTTACAGTTAAAAAGGCAGCCTGCCAGATGGCGGCATAAATTTTCCCTCTTTTTCCTCTCTCTTACCGTTTATTCTCAACGGGATCATCCGTATGCACGTCACGGTGCCCGTCACGGATCTTTCCTGTGTTCACCGGTGCCGGCAGCCGTACCCGCAGTGCCCCCGGTGCCGGTATCCGCTTCGAAAAGAGGGGTCACCCCTAAAAGCACATTGATCCTCCGCAGGTCATCGCTGCATTGGAACACAATGAGGAGGAGCAGCGTGATTGGCACACAGAAGAGCATCCCGAACAGTCCGAGGAGCCAGCCCCAGAAGACGACCGAGAGGAGCACGACCAGCGCAGGGATCTCAAACCGGCGGGATGCAAGCCACGAAAAGACCGGGTTCTCGATAACGATGTTGAGCACGCAGACGATGGCAATCACGATGACCGCCCCCCACACCCCGAACTGGATATACGCAAAGATGACCGCAGGTATGGCGGCTATAATCAAGCCGAAAAAAGGAATGTAGCCCAGGAGGAAGGTTAACAGCCCCCATGTGACCGCAGCGTGGACGCCCATCACCCAGAGCGATCCGCCGAAAAGCACTGCGTGGATGAAGTTGGTCTCGGTCCGGACGATCACAAAGTCGATGATGTACCTGCTCATGTACGTGATCTCAAGCAGTTTCTCCGGCTCTTTTCCCAGGATCTTCTCGACCCGTCCGGGCAGGTGAGGGGCTTCAAGGAGCATGCAGAAGGTGACCGCCCCGATAAAGAAGAGATACATCAGGGCATCCCCGATGGTGAAGACCGAGGAGAGGACCATCTGGACGACCGCGGACAGGTCAAAATGGATCTGGGAGAGTTCATCGGTGACAAAATTCGTGTTCCCAAAGAGGGATGAGATCTCCGAGATCCGCATATTGAGCTGCTCCTGGTACATCGGCAGACCCTGCATCAGGATCTCAATCGAAAAAAACGCCATGACGATAAGGATCGCGATGCACCCGCATGCTCCCAGGGCAACAAGGGATGCCGAGGATAAGATGGAAAGCCCTTTCTTCCGGAAGTATTCCATGAGGGGATTTGCCATCAGGGTGAGGATGACCGATACGACGACAATGTTGACAAGATACGACGCCTGGCGGATCCCGATTATAATGATGAAGAGGAGTGCGAGGTATAGCACGAGGTTATTGATCTTAGTTCCGCTTCCCAGACCTTCCATTATTAGGTATCCGGTAATTCAATCATAGATACTTTCGCTTTCCATTTGGTTTGTCTGACCGGCATTGGCTGGCATAGTGCACGGTGCAGGCATGCCGGCACCGGGCAAAAAGGGGGTTTGAGATCTTTGCTTCTTAGTTGTACGCAACCTTCAGCCCGCAGGCAATCACAAGCCCGATACAGCAAAGGGTAACCGGTAGTCCCGATATCTGCGTGGGTTTGGTTGCCGGCGTCGTGGCTACCGGAGTCGCAGGACTATCTTCCGGTATCTGCGCCGGCTCCTGCGTGAGTTCCTGCAGGTTCGATGACGACAAGGAGACACGCGATCTTTGCGGCATCGGCGGTATTGACGTGCCCGTTGCCGTTGAAATCGGCGGATTGAGTTTTGCATCCGTGCCCGGATAAGAGATCTGGTACAGGTGCCGTGGGTTCGATTCCCCTCCCCCCACCTGCCCCGGATAAGGTGCCCCCCACCCGTCCTACCTAAAGGGGGACCCCCCTCCCATTGGAAAGACAGGGGGGTGGGGTACTTCGACCGTTGGTACCAAGGGGGTCCCCCCTCCCGATCCCCTTTTTGGGCGATGACTTGAGTATAGTCTCCGACGTAAACCCGTGCCGGAAAACGGGAGGGGGGTGCCCCTTTGGGTACCTTGGAGGGGGGTGCCTGCCATTGACCGGTGGCGCGAAGGTGGGGTACCCCCACCCTCCAAGAGAGCCGGACAGGCACCCCCCTCCAAAAAAAACCGTGGGGGGTGGGGTCTCGCCGCTAAAATAGAACAAACGAAAAATATGCTCTCCGACGTGAAACCCATCCCGGAAAATGGGGTATACCCCTGCCTTTGGGTACCCTGGTGGGGGGTCCCCCTTCATGCCAGTTGGCGGAAGGGGGGGAGGGGGGATACCCGTCTCAAAAAAAAGACAGGCACCCCCCTCCCCGGGTCGGAAGGTATACCCCCACCCCGGGTGACCTGGGGGTACCCACCCCCCCTTACACGGACGGGGTTTTACATCGGAACGTGTATCTGGCTCTCTCGCCCGGAATGGGTAAACGTCCGGACTCCCCTCCGGGTCGGGATGCCATATTCCCACCGTGGGTGACCTTAAGGGGTTCCCCGCCCTTGACCCGTTTGGTTGCCGGAAGTGTATACGGTATCTTTGGCGGAGGCACGCTGGGGGTTATCTATTCGGAGCAGCAACCAGAGCAGAGGTACACTGGGCTGGATTGTGGTTTTGGGAAAAAGGTCTGGGATGGTGGGACGGGAGGTTCTTACAGATCCGGAATCTTCTCCACCAGGAAATACGAAATTTTCCCCGCGTCTCCGATATCAACAAAGCCGTTTGCATTGAAGTCAGCGTCCGGCACCCGTGAAGGTGCCCGGTTGACCACCATGTACGCCACGCGCGAGACATCCCCGACATCCACGTACCAGTTGTTGTTAAAGTCGCCTATCGGGAACTCACGAAGGACGATGTTTATGTCCTGCCGTTGTGAATTCCCCCACCGGAAGGTTCCGCTCTCGTTTGCCCTCACACCGTTGATCTTGAACGTGATGGGGAGTCCGTCATCATCCACGGTTCCCGGGACCATCAACCGCTCCTCAAACCACTCGGCACCACCATACGTCCCCGGGACGGTCAAGGTCATGACCCCCCGCTCCTGCCTGTTGATATACGCTGTGATGACCGTTCCCGCCGGGGCGGCAGTACCATTGATGCTGACATTCCCGTAATACTCGCAGGGCAACGCGGGGATCACGGAGTCAGCGTGTACAGTCAGAACAAGGCAGCTCATCGTGAGGCACCCGAAGAGGAGCAGCGTGCAGATAGTCTTCCCGTGTTGTGCGGTATGTTTCGTCATATTCTCACACATGATTTAACCTCCCTTTCCTCATGCTCCGATGGCGGCAAGTTCTCCTGCCTTTGTCATATAGAGCCAGTAGCCTTTTCCGGGATACATGTTCAGTTGATCGCCATGAACTGCATCAGTTGCACCGTTTACAATCGCCGCATCGTAATGCTGTTGCGGTGCGTTGAAGCCGATGAGTGTTGACCATCGGGTCTTCACGGAGTTGAGCGCGGTGCGGGTGGCGATGGGTGTGGTGTCAGAGAACCCAATTGCGTTCCACCCGGCAGAGAGGGATTTTGTCGGGGGTGTCTGCATGGGATTTGTATCGAACGAGAAGTTCACATCAGCGGTATTGTTTGCATAAAGCCAGATCCCATCAAGAGGTTGGACTTTGTCGTTGAGGGTCATTGCATGCCAGCGCTGTTCCGAAGCGTTGTAAAGATAGATCGAATGCCCGTCGGTATCAATGGAGGAGAAGATAGCAGCGGTATTGTTTCCGCTGGAGAGTTTCTTCGGGATTGAGATAAAGTTCCAACCCTGATATAATGAGATGGATGGAGGATTTGAGCCGTTTCGGATTGTGAACGTCAGGTTGGCATATGCGTCATCAACATTAAGCTCTTGGAGCACCTGAATAAGTGCTTCCGCTGCATCTGCACCCTGAATACTTCCAGTCCCGGTAAATTTGAATAATTTTGTATCCGGGATTCCAATCTGGCGGTTGTAAACGCAGCCATCGGACGTGTTCAGGTAGATGTCAAACTGGGCGTTCTTCATCGGATGTTGGACGACAACATAATACTTCCCGATTGTGCACTGCCTGGTTGTATCGTTGTTCATCCCGGTACTGAATGAACCGGCATCAGTCACTGCTGCAACTGTTCTGTTGGCGTATTGTGTCCCCATGATCCATACAGCCACACCCGCTGAAGGCTTATCTTCGGCATACCCACTCACGGTTACGCTTTCCCCCTGAGCAATTACCGGGGGAAAAACACGTACGCTGTGAAATGGGCTCTTGATTATGATGGAAACGTTACTAAAGGCACACGTGGCAAGATTCTCACTTCTTGAGTCAGAGGGGTGGTTCGCTGCCCAGACTGTGTACGTGCCAGCATCGAGGTTAACATTCGATGTTTTCCATTTCCAGCTCCAGGTGTTGTCCCCGAGAACACTTGCCTGCTGGAATGTCGTGGGGTCATTATTCACTACCGGGGCATTCTGGGGATTCGGGCTATTGATTTGTGCACCGTATTGTGACAGGTTCGGACCAGTGATGAACAGGTACGTGGTATAAGTCCCCGTGTTGGTACCTGAGAACCGGATCTCTTCCCCGGGATAGTAGTCCTGGTCGCCAGCGGCAACAATTGTTGTAGTACCTCTCTCAACTCTCACATCAACTTCATCAGACTTATAGACCGGGTTCGCATCGGTTCCGAAGTTTCGTTCAACCCGGATTGTATACTTCTGAGCCTTCGTCCAATTGGTCGTAACGAACTCAACGGTTCTTGTACCGTAGTCAGATAATGAGACGTTTGCATAGAGAGCAGTCCCATTCCCTAACGTGAATCTGTTTCTGGCGTCAGAACCATGTGCCACATCATACCAGACCGTGCCGGTGATCGTGGTGCTCCCGCTGTTCTCGAAAAGATATCCCCCGGCATTTGGACTGGCAAAGAAGGCGGCATCCCCATCGGTCTGGTACGGAGCGAGATTTTTTATGGAGGTGTCTGTCGCATTTGAATCCTGACTCACACCCGCCTGGTATTTCGCAATCATCGGGGGTTGGTCGTCATAACTCCCCGACATAGTGGAAGTCTTAATCCACAGATGATAGACTGTATTTGGTTTTCCCGTAATTGTGACTGAAAAGGGCTTGCTACGGACAACTGAGTCCTTGTTTGCCGTAATCTTAACCATGTTCGAGACAAGGGTTACAGTCTGCGCTTGGGATACGGTCTTGCCGGTATATGCAGCACCGGCATTCAAGTAATTGTCCCGCATCCCATTCATCTTTGACTCAACAGATACAGTGTAGGTACCGACGGGGTATGCAAACTGACCGGTTATGTCCGTGGCACTGGTTGACCAGTTCCCTGCCAATCCAGCAGCATTTCCTGCCCAATACCAAGTGGGTGTATTGATCGATTGTCCCGTAAGTGCCACTGCTGTCCCATCGGATGCAAGCAGTGCAGTAAATGTGTTTCCCTGTTCAGTCTTTACCTTGATATCTGCCCAGCCGGTAACTTCGGTATCAATTTTCTTCGTACGCTGTGTTGGTTGGTTGATCGCCGTGTCCATGTTCGTGCCAACTTTAAATCCGAGGGTGTCCCCCTGAACGACAGATTTTCCGCTGACAGATATTCCCCCCTGGTTTCCCTGCGAGTAATCCCAAATATCGATCGAAATCTGCGGATCCTTGACCATCATGAAGGCTGTGGACTGGTTCACTGCTCCAGTCGTACCATTGAGTGCAAACCAGTTTCCAAAATACCACCCAAAATCCGCATATGACACATGGAAATCTTCCGGGTTGGTGAGTACAACGGTCTTAGTCGGAGCGGTTGTTCCTATTTGCGCCGCAGATGCCCACCAGCCAATACTGGCAGGCGCATCTTTTGAAAAGTACGCCAGAGCTGGTGTCAGGTTCAACCCCTGCTCCCCAATATACACGGTTGCGCCATGGTGAATACTCGTATTCACCGGATAGTAACCCGTTGTTGGGGATATCGGAGAGGTGACTGTAATAAAATTCGATTGTGTGACACTATCTTCACCAAAAGTGTTGGTCACTGTCAGCGAAACCGTATAGATCCCAGGTGATGTAAATGTATGCACCGGATTTTGTTCAGTCGAAAATGTTCCGTCGCCGAAGTCCCAAAACCATGATGTTGGACAATTAGATGATGTGTCAAAGAATGCAATCGTAATGGGGGCAGTCCCGGTAGTATTGGTGCTCGTGAATTCAGCAATCGGTAGCCTGGATATAGGATTTATCCTGATAGAAACATTACCATAGACACATTTTTCGAGATTAGCCGATTGCATATCAGATGGAGCACTCGCTGCCCAGACCGTGTACGTGCCATTATCAAGGGTAACATTCGATGTACTCCATTTCCAGCTCCAGGTGTTGTCCCCGAGAACACTTGCTTGCTGGAATGTCGTGGGGTCATTATTCACTACCGGGGCATTCTGAGGATTCGGGCTGTTGATTTGTGCACCATATTGTGGCAGGTTCGGACCGGTGATGAACAGGTACGTGGTCTGGGATCTCGTGTTGGTACCTGAGAACCCGATCTCTTCCCCGAGATAGTAACTCTGGTTGCCAGCGGCAACAATGGTGGCAGCACCTCTCTCAACACTCATATCTACTTCATCGGACTTGTAGCTGCCACTCATGTTCTGTTCGACACGGATGGTGTATTTCTGGATCTTTGTCCAGTTGCTGGTCGTGAACTCAACAGTTCGGGTACCCGAGTCAGATAACGATACGTTTGCGTAGAGGTATGTACCGTTACCTAACTTGACCATTCTCTCGATGTCAGTTGTAGAAGTAGTGCCGGGGTTTCCACCGTGAGCTACATCAGCCCAAATCGAGCCGACATAGGGATTGTTCCTGTCAGTTGAACTACTGTTCTGGAAGATATATCCCCCAGCATTGCCAACTTTGCCAGATACATACGCAGTCAGGTACGGCTCACAACCGAGAGTTCCTTGAGTTGTACCAGTACCGGCAAATGCATCCTGACTCACACCCGCCTGGTATTTCGCAATCATCGGGGGTTGGTCGTCATAACCCCCCGACATAGAGGAAGTGCCCTTAACCCACAAGTGATAGATAGTATTTTGTCTTCCCGTAATTGTGACTGAGAAGAACTTGC
>JAQTSH010000375.1 GCA_028711405.1 Methanoregula sp. | reverse complement strand
GCAGTGGTAATGATGAGGTCGCGGAACCGGTCATCGCTCTTCTTCTTTGCCTCTTCTGCGGCAATACGGCGGGTGATGTCCCGGCCCATGCAATAGAATTCGGTAACCGCCCCGGTCGTGGGGTCGCAGATCGTCCGGGTGGTCGTCTCAAACCAGACATAATGCCCGTCCTTGTGCCGCACCCGGAACTGTGAGGCATGAGCCGGTTTTCCCCTGAGCAGATCGCTGATATCCGATTGGATCATCGCGATATCCTCGGGATGAACGTATCTCAAAACCTCCTGACCCTTCACCTCTTCCGGCGTATACCCGAGTAAGGTGGTCACCGCAGGTGAGACATAGAAACAGACAGTCCGCGTGTCCATGCGGATGATGATATCCTGGGAATTTTCGGCAAGCAGGCGGAAGTTCTGCTCGCTCTCCCGCAGTTTCTCTTCGAGCAGTTTCCGGTTGGTAATGTCCCGTGAGATGCCCAGCACCGCATTGATCGTGCCATCCGCATTCCGGATGGGGGCAAGGAAATGGTCAAACCACCGCGTCCCGCCGGTGAGCACGAGTGACCCCTCGCTCCGGGACGTGTTACCGGTACGAAAGACTTCTTCCAGCGCCTGCTTCTGGCGTTCTGCGATGGCGGGCGGGAACATAGTGCTTCGCGGAAGCCCGGCAATCTCCTGCGGGGATTTGTGTACCATGTGTGCCGCGCAACTATTGACATATTCCACGGTGTCATCCCGCCCGATCACAAAGATGAGATCCTGTGAGGTCTCCGCGAGGGACCGGTAACGTGCCTCGCTCTGCCGTAACGCCTCTTCGGCTCGTTTCCGCCCGGTGATATCCCGGATGAGGGACAACCAGACCCGTCTCCCCCCGAACCTGAAGAGCCGTCCGTTTGATTCTGCCGGAAAGGTCGTCCCATCTTTTCGTTGGAGCCGTATCTCAAAGAGGAACTCGTCCTGGGTCTCTGCGGCAGCGATAAGTGCTTCTGTCAGGGATCGGAGCTCAACCGGAAGGATGTCAGTTGGTCCGAGTGCGAGGAGTTCGTCACGGCTGTACCCGAGCATCCGGCACGCCGCTGTGTTGACCTCGACGAATTTTCCGGGGCACTCTTTTGTTGAGAGTGGGTGCAGCATGATCGCCTCGTTCGCCCAGTCAAAGACGTTCCGGTATCTCTCCTCGCTCTCCCGGAGTTTGTCTTCCATCTCCTTTCTTTTGCTGATGTCTTCAATGAGGGCAATCGATGCGACCACATTGCCGTGTTTGTCTGCAAGTGGCGAGACTGTCACCGCCCCCCAGAAGACGGAACCGTCTTTTTTGAAGTACCGTTTTTCGGTCCGGTAGGCACCGATCTTCCCTGCAAAGAGTTGTTGTATCTTCGCGAGATCCTTCTCTGCGTGGTCGGGATGGGTGAGATCGATCAGGTTCCTGTTCAGCAACTCCTCCTGCGTGTATCCCAGCATCCGGCAGAGTCTCCGGTTGACGTGTGTGAGCCGGTACTCCGTGTCGGCAATTCCCATGCCGAGCGGACCGTCCTCAAAGATTCTCCGGAACCGGTCCTCACTTGCCTTTATCGTCTCCTCGGCTCTCTTTTTTTCGCTGATGTCCTCGAGGATGACCGAGACCCCTTTCTGCCCGTTGTCAAAGACCGTAGGGGCGATCCGGCAGGCAAAGGTGATCTGCCTCTCGGCAAGGATCATCTCGCCCCTCCATTCAGCGCCGGCGATCCCTCTCTTGATCCGGTCAACAAACCCGTCATAGACCTCCTCGAAGACCGAGAAGACCGGGGAATATTCCATGTTCTTTCCGAAGAGGTCTTTGGAGGAGACAGAGAGAAAGGTCAGGAACGGATCGTTCGCGAAGATGATCCGGAGACTCCGGTCCAGCTGCATGATCAGTTCAGAGGAGATGGAGAGGACGGCAGAGACCGGGACTCTCTGGGAGAGCCGGTAGATCTTCGCCATCCCGAACTGGCGCATCTCTACCTGCCCCGCGATCAGCAGGCTGTCGAGATACCGCCCGGCAGTGTTCCGGTTGATATCGACAATGGCGACAAGATCGGTGATACTCAGACCCTGCGGATGCTTCTTTAGGGCGTCTTTTATCTGTGTGGTGATGGACGGACTCAGTACCATTAACAAAATAATATTGGTTCATGAGGATTAAATAAACCAGTAGATCCGACAGGAATCCCGACCGGTTTAAGGAGCCGGAACCGACAGGGGCGAAAAAAAACATGAACCGTGCAGGTTCAGGATCTGATATGGGTTTTTAATGTGGATATGCCACCAGGTTCAAAGGACGTTTACGCGGTCTCTTTGGTCTTTATACCATCCTGCACGATGGTGAAGTCAAAGGATCCGCCTTCCGGTTGTGAGCGGTGTTTGACAAGGGTTGCCCTGCGTTGACCGGGGGCGGGAAGACGTTCGAGCCGGACGATCGCCTTCGAGAGGTGCTCGAGTCCGGTCCCGCCCAGACCATACAGGGTGTTGTCTGAGGTATCCGTGTACACCTGGTTGGTGATGAGCACCGCAAGCTCGTACCGCTTCGCGTACCCGAGCGCGTGAAGCATCTGCCGGGAGAGCTGCTGCATCGCATCCCGTCCCTTATCGAGATCCGAGCGGTAGAGTGCGGT
>JAQTSH010000374.1 GCA_028711405.1 Methanoregula sp. | reverse complement strand
CTCGAACGACCCGAAGTTCCTGTTGATTGGCGGCGGAGTGCCGATCTTCTTGTGCGGTGCGCCGGGTATGGTGATTGGCGAAGGGACGCAGCACTCACCGGCGGGAGGGTTCGGAACCCTGATGGTCACCGGGGATATGAAGAAGATGGCACCGGAATATCTTGCCGCCGCGACGATGTTCGGGTATGGCGTGACGCTGTACGTGGGACTCGGTATCCCGCTACCGGTGCTGGATCTCGATGTGGTGCGGGCGACTGCCGTACGGGATGAGGATATCTCCGTTGACCTGATTGATTATGGCGTGCCGACCCGGTCCCGACCCGTCATACGGAAGGTCAGTTATGCTGAGCTCCGGTCCGGCAGTGTTGACGTGAACGGCGAGACCGTCCGGACATCATCCCTCTCCAGTTACCGGAGAGCGCGCGCAGTGGCGCAGGAGCTTGCCGACTGGATCAAAAAAGGTTCGATGACACTGGCACTCCCGACACGCCCAATCGATATGACCCGTGCAGCGAAACCGATGCACCAGACCTCCAAGGGTCCGCGTGTGCTGGATATCATGGACCGGCAGATCGTCAGCATCAGCGAGTCTGAGGAGATCAAGACCGCAGCGCAAAAACTCCTGAAGGGCGAGACTAATCACCTGCCTGTCATCAACGGTGAAGGCAAGCTTGTCGGGATCGTGACCACGTTTGATATCTCAAAAGCTGTGGCGAATCCCGGTAAGGCGCGACTGGTAGGGGACATCATGAAGAAGAAAGTAGTGACGACCACGATTGATGAAGCGGTGGATATTGCCGTGCACAAACTCGAAAAGTTCAATATCAGTGCGCTGCCCGTGGTGGATGCAGACCAACGGGTGATCGGTATGCTGACGGCGATCAATCTGGGGAAACTGTTCGGCGGGAGGTGGCTGAAATGAAACTGCTGGTGAATTTTTCACGGGGTAAAGGGCGAAGACCGATCATCGCGCAGGTGGTCCGGGATACGGGTGTGCTCATCAATGTCGAGCGGGCTGTGATCGATTCATCCGAAGGTGAAGCCCTCATCGATGTGCCGGATGACCAGTGCCAGCTCGTAAGAAACTCGATGACAAGTCTGGGTGCACGGGTACGGATGCTCGAGCACGGGATCCATTACAACGAACAGGAGTGTGTGGACTGCGGTGCGTGCATCAGCATCTGCCCGAACGAGGTCTTCTCGTTTACGCCCGAATGGAAACTTGTGCTTGCGGAGGAACGCTGTGTCCTGTGCGGGAAATGCATAGAAGCCTGTCCCCACCAGGCGCTCATGCTCCCGTTATGATCCGCGAACCGTTCCGGTTCCGCCAGACGTTTGCGACGATCCTTGCGGATGATCCCTGTCATGTAGCGGCGGCAAAAGACGGGATGCTTGCCGCCCGGCAGGTGCTTGAGGCATATCTTGCCCGCGATCCTTTTTTTGGTGAAACGTTTGATCCGTATGTTCCGGATTCCGATGAACCGATCATCGTGCATATGGCGGCAGCGGCGCGGAGTGCCGGGGTCGGACCGATGGCAGCAGTGGCGGGTGCGATTGCGTCCGCGGGCGTCCGTGCGATGATCGATGCCGGTGCCCGGTTTGGCGTGATCGATAACGGTGGTGACATCGCGCTCGTGAGCGATCGTCCGGTCCGGGTCGGAGTGCATGCCGGTGAAGCGGCGCTCTCGAACCGGTGCGCGTTTGTCGTGCCGCCCACTGACGGAATGATGGGGATCTGCACTTCATCCGCGACGGTCGGACCTTCGATCTCGTTCGGGGTGGCAGATGCCGTCACGATCTTCGCCCGTGACCCGGTGCTCGCGGATGCATGGGCGACTGCGATCTGTAACGAGATCCGCCCGGCAGATCGTGGCGTGCTTGAACGAATCGATGCCCGTTCTGTATCCGGGGTCTTTGCGATCCTCGGTAATGTAACGATCCGGTGGGGGGAGGTGCCCCCGCTTGTGCCGGCTGTTGTCGATGAACAGCTGATCAGCGCCGGCGACCGGTGAGGGAGTGGGAGGGTATCCCGGATTAATCTGTTTGGCTAATGGAGCGCAAACCCTGTCGGGTTGCAGGGAATATCAGTACCGTCAATTGTTCTTCTGTCGAAGAAATTTTTTGTGATCAGGACTGCCGTATCGATCTTTTCCCTTCCGCGAGTCTTTTGATACAGCGTATGCAACGTGCGAGACTATCCGCATGCGATGCAGCGATCTCAGGTCTCCACCCACGTCGCGTATTATTTACAACCGGAACTTGACACAGTTTAACCCAGTATAATTAGGCCCCACCCAAGACAGGAAGAGAAATAAATGTTTTATTCATTAAACTAAAATACCAAACAATAATTGACTCACCATATCAATTAAACAAAACGCCTCCTATTCGCGAATAACTCCTTAAAAAAGCGATAATCTGGAGTTTTTCATAACCGGACACTATTAAGATAATTGCTCTTTCTCCAAATTAAAATATTTTTTTAGTTTATTTTAGTAGATATTTTCGTATAATTATCCGAATACAAACAAATATGTTTAAATACTTAGCCATCCTATTAACCCAGTATAAAATAACCCATATGTGCTTATGAATGTTATTCCCGTTCCGGTCCAACAAACCCTTGAAAAACTG
>JAQTSH010000373.1 GCA_028711405.1 Methanoregula sp. | reverse complement strand
AACCTGCCCCCGTGCCGGGGATAGTCCTGCCCCTCCCGTCGCCAGAAGTCCGGCGTGTCGGTGGTAAAGGAGCAGGTGTGGTTGATCGTCGCGATCGGGTCGTCGCGCCCGATCAGGTACGCCGCTCCCCCGGCAGCGGCGGTGTATTCCAGCGCGTCGCTCGGCGCCCCCTGCGAGACATCGGAACCGATTGCAAGTCCGTACTTGATCATCGAGCTCGCGACCAGTCCCATACAGGTCTGTATTGCAGCGGTTCCCGCCTTGCACGCGAACTCGAAATCGGCAGCGGTCATGTTGGGGGTTGCGCAGATCGCTTCTCCCACCGTGCAGGCGGTCGGTTTCACCGCATACGGGTGCGACTCGCTGCCCACATACACAGCCCCAATGTCGTCCGGGTTGACCTTCCTCCGCAGGAGCGCGTTTCGTGCGGCTTCCACCGCAAAGGTTGCGGTATCCTCATCAAGATCGGGAACAGACTTCTCAAAGACGCCCAGACCTCCTGAGATCTCTTTTGCATTTGCACCCCAGACACGTGCGATCTCTTCGACCTTAATCCGGTATCTCGGTATATACACACCGTAGGAAATGATGCCTACCATTCTTTATCCCTCAATGTACTCACGATTTTGTCGATGTCCATCTCAGTGCACATGACGGTAATATGATCACGCTCTGCCATCTTCTCCACAAACGGGTGGACGTCTGCCACTTCGATCCCCTGCAACACGACGCACCGGGGTTTGAACGGGGTGACCCGGATCGCGACCATCGGGGATTTTCCCGTCGAGACGCTCGTGAAGATCAGGGCACGCTCCGTGCTCCACCCGTAGATGCGGTTGAACTCGTTACTTGAGAGCTGCAGGATCGCGTTCAGGCTGTTGACCACCGTGTACCCGAAGATGGACTTGTCTATCGATCCGCACAAGAGCGTACACCCAATCGCATCAGAAAATTCCTGGAGCGGGACCGGGTTGGCGTACTCGTGGAGATCATAGATCACGTCATCATCGACCGTGGAGAAGAGCATGGTGGAAAATTTCTGGATATGTTTCCCGTCCGTCTCTTCATCATAGGCAAGGATCGCGTCAACAATCTTGCCGACAACGGCGGTTCCGGGGCTCTTTCTGCGTCCGCTCTCGTAATCGCTGATCACGGACGGGGAGATGCCAAGGCGGTCCGACAGGATGCCGGGCGCAATCTCAAAGTTCTGGCGCCACTTTTTTAAGGCGAGCCCCGGTGAGTCCGACAGCGTGATCTCGCCCGCCATCTTTTCGGCGAGCTGGTTTCGCACTCCGGATTTCATACTCATTTACATCCACCCCTGGCATTAAATAACTAACGAACTCAGATTCGACAGGGGACGAACCTTGCCGGTGACCTGCCCAAAGCAACTCATAAATAGGAAGCATCTCAAATTTGGTAACCATGATACCGGCTGAGGATCTCCAGTGTCTCAAGGTGATTGCGCTTGCGGGAGGGTGCAAGGGACAGATCTTTGTCTCCACCCAGACGATCGGTGAACTGCTCGGCACGAGCCAGCAGACGGCATCCCGGCGGCTGAAAAGCCTGGAGGCGAACGGGCTAATCACCCGGGCAATCGTTGCTGACGGTCAGCACGTGAACGTGACCGCACGGGGCGAGGAGGAGCTCCGCAGGGAGTACGGGGACTACTGCCGGATCTTTGTCGAGCATGCAACCGCGTATGTGTTGAACGGCACCGTCGTCTCCGGGCTTGGCGAGGGCAAATACTACATGAGCCTTGCGCCCTACAAGCAGCAGTTCCTCTCCCTTCTCGGGTTTGAACCCTACCCGGGGACGTTAAACATCCGGCTCGCGCCCGGGAGCATGCCGGCACGAAAGAAAGTAGACGCGCTCAGCTGGACCCGGATCAAGGGGTTCTCCACCGATGGGAGGACCTTTGGCGACGCGAAATGCATCGCGTGCCGGATCGGCGATACCCCCTGTGGGATTGTCGTGCCCGGGCGGACGCACTACCCGGAGGATATCATCGAAGTGATCGCGCCCATTGCCCTGCGCAGGAAACTGGGGATCGAGGACACGGACACAGTCTCCGTCGAGGTGGGGCAGTGATCGATGAGGCGCTTGCAGCGCTTGCCGCCGGAAAATTTATCCTGCTCTACGATTTCGATGACCGGGAAGGGGAGACGGATTTTGCGATCCGGTCCGACGCGGTGACACCCCGTGATATCTTCCGGATGAGAAAGGATGGCGGCGGGCTCATCTGTACCGCTGTCCACCCGGTGGCGGCACAACGGCTCGGGCTGCCGTTTGCGAGCGATGCGCTGCGGGCAACCGCCGTAGCAGAGCGGGAAGGGGACATCCCGTACGACCGGAAGAACCATTCCTCGTTCTCGCTCTGGGTGAACCACCGGAACACGTTCACTGGTATCACGGACCGGGACCGGACCCTGACCGTGAACGCGATCGCCGAGCAGGTGAAGCGGGCGTTGAACGGCGGCGGCGCGAACTTCCACGAGGTCTTCCGCACACCGGGGCACATGGCACTTCTCCGGGCGGCGGCGGGGCTCCTCGACCAGCGGCACGGGCAGACCGAACTTTCGATCGCGATGGCAGAGATGGCAGGGATCACGCCGGCGGTCACGATCTGCGAGATGCT
>JAQTSH010000372.1 GCA_028711405.1 Methanoregula sp. | reverse complement strand
GCAGCGGTTGACATCCTGCCAGACCGGGGCTTTTGTGCCGACCTCTTCATATTCGCGGGTGAGGTTGATTTGGTTCTCAATGACGGAAGCAATGATCTCTTCCTGAAGAAGGAACTCCCGGATCTTACCGGGATTCTCCAGGTACTCGTGTGACAAATCGAGATACCCTTTGAGTGCGAGGAGCTGGTTGAGAATATCGTGCCGGGTCACACCGGTGAGGAGATTGAGTTGGCGGACGGCATGATTCAGCCGGATCTCCTCCTGTTTCCGCTCCGTGACGTCCCGGATCGTTTCGATGGCGCCGGACAGTTTCCCGTCTTTGTCATAGAGTGGGGATGCCTTTCCCCAGAGGACAATGGAAGACTTTTCCCGTGGGTGAGCGATGTTGGTCTCTGCAACGAGCGTCTCGCCTTCCCGCCGTACATAGACATATTTCTTCGTACCCTCTTCATCGTAATGCAACGCAAGGTCGATTAAAATGGGAGTCTTTATACCGTAAAATGGCAGGGAATACTCATGATCCCCTTTTCCGACCATGTCCTCACCACGGACACCGGTCAGATCCTCCATCGCTTTGTTCCACGCGACAACTTTGCCTTTTGTGTTGATGACAAACGTCGGGTCTGGCAGGTGATTGATGATCCCCCGCATTGTCTCATCCGAGTTCCTCAACGCCTCTTCGACAAGTTTCTGCTCCGTGATGTCCCGACCGACAGCCTGGTACTCGATAAGGGTGCCATTGGGATCAAAGATGGCACGATCCGACCAGCGCAACCAGACGATCGCACCGCCTTCTTTCTGTATGCGGTGCATGACCGTGGCGACCGGGTTCTCCCGTGTGAGTGCCAGGAAATGCTCCCGTATGATCTTCTGGTCTTCTTCCGGGATATCCAGTGAGAGCCGGTGCCCGATGATCGCTTCACGGGTCGTATGGAAATACCGCAAGAATGCTTCGTTGACGAAGACATATGTGCCATCCGGCAGGAACCGTGCGATACACTCAGTCTGGTCTTCCACCACATTCTTGTACCGGGCTTCACTTGCACGCAAGGCTTCCTCGGTTCGTGTGCGTTCCGTGACGTCCCGGACGATCGTGATGAGATAGGGGGAGTCCCCCACGGTCATGGTATCGGCAGCGATTGAGGCATTGAAGAGTTCGCCGGATTTGCGGCGTTCGACCAGTTCGAACTGCTCCACCCTGCCCTGCGTCTTCACCCGCCAGATCAGCGCATCCCGATCTTCATCGTTCTTGAGAATTTTGAGTTCCCGTGCACTATGTCCGATCAATTCGTCGTGAGTATACCCGAATATCACCGATGCGGCATCATTGCATTCGATGATCCGCCCGGAGGTGAGATCGGAAATGACAATCGCATCCGGCGCGGCATGAAACGCTTTCGAGAATTTCTCCTGCGTGATCCGGAGGGTCTCCTCCGCCAGCAGGCGCGCCGTGATATCTTCAATGATGCAGATGACCCGGAAATATTTGTCGTGACGGTCTTTGATCCCGGTTGCGTTGATGCTGACCCGGATAATTATGCCATCCTTTCTGATCATCCGGAAGTGCTTGTCGTAATAGACCCCGGTCTGTTGGATCTGGACAAAACTGTCGCGAGCCTGTTCTAAATCCTCCGGATGGATGATAAGCGAGATCGGTTGCCCGATGATCTCCGCCTTCGAATACCCCAGGACATCCTGTATCCGCTGGTTACAGTCAACGATCGTTCCGTCAAGAGTGATGGAGGTGATAAGGGTCATCGCGGTATCAAAGATCTTCCGGAATTTCTCCTCTCTCCGGCGCAACAGTTCATCAGCGGCGAATCGTGCGGTGACATCATCGATGATGCAGACCGTCCGGAAGTACCTGCCGGATTGATCTTTGATCCCTGTGGCGTTGATGCTCACATCGATGAGCTGCCCGTCCTTTTTCACCATCCGGACGTGCCGGTTATATACGGCACCGATCGTCATGCTCTCCCCCATGCAGTCTTTGGCGGTGGCCTGATCGCCCGGGAACAGGATCATGGCGAGGGATTGCCCGTTGATCTCGCGTTTCTCGTATCCCAGCACATCCAGCACGCGCTGGTTGCAGTCAACAATGATACCGTCCCGGTTCACGGACAGGATCAGGTTCGGTGCGGTATCGAAGATCATCCTGAACTTCTCTTCTTTTTTGTGCAGCACGGCGTCCTGCTGGTGTAATTTTTCAAGAGCTGTATGGAGATCCATGTTCTTTTTTTGTAGTTCTGCCTCCATGTGTTTCCGCCGGGTGATGTCCCGGATGATCAACATATCAGCCGGTTTTCCTTCATACTCGACAAGACCCGCGTTGAGTTCTGCGAAGATACGGGAGCCATCCTTTCGTATGAGCACGGTCTCGTATGTGCCGGGGAACTTCTCTCCCGCCATGCGTCGTTCGTAGTTTTTTTGTAATTGGGGCAACTCTTCCGGTGCGACAAAATCCGTGAAATGTCTTCCAATTAATTCAGGTGTGGAGTATTCGACAAAATCGGCGCTATGCTGGTTGCAGAACCGGATCTTACCGTCTTGCAAGACAACGATCCCATCCGTTGCCCGTTCGATGAGGTTCCGGTATTTCTCTTCGCTCTCCCTGAGGGAATTTTCTGCGCGCCGGCGTC
>JAQTSH010000371.1 GCA_028711405.1 Methanoregula sp. | reverse complement strand
CCACCGGCAACGATCCACCTGTTCGATGACCTGTACCCGTCCACGAGCGGCTATACGGTGAAGTGGATCGATGAGGTCAAGGTCTATACCGGGGGCTACCACGGCACCAAGGGTGCTCTTGCTAAATCCTTAAACGCTAATACGACCGTTCCGGTAACAACAACCCAGAAAAGCCCGATCTCCCCTGTCACCTGCATCGCGGGGATAGGGATCCTCCTCCTGTTTGTTGCGAGGCGTGTACGATGATCCGCGCTGCATGGGGAACCTGCATTCTCCTGATCCTCACCTGCCTCTGCGTGGGATGTACGGGGACGGTACCGGCTGCGGGACCCCAAACGGTCTTACCTGCTGCCGATGACTTCAGCTCCTGGAACCTGACGGTCAACGGTACAACCCGTATGGTTTACACCCTCGACCAGATCCGGAGCCTGCCTGCCACCACCGGTAATGGCTTTGCAGTCTCTACGGTCGGAATCAAATATGGACCGTACATCTGCACGGGCGTCCTCCTGACGGATCTCCTTACACCCGCCGGCGGGCTCGCACCGGGGGACCAGGTCTGGATCTCGGCACCGGATGGGTATCTCTGGGTCTTTGATTCCCGGCAGGTGAACGGGACCGGGTTTATCACCTTCAATGAGAGCCTGAAGGAGATCCCGTCACCCCCCTTAAAGATCCTCCTGATGTACGAACAGGATCATCAACCGCTCTCCTATAATGACGGCGGACCGCTCCGGGTTGCCATCATCTCGGATGAGAAGGGCGTCGTGACGGAAGGCAGCGCCTGGGTGAAGTGGGTGAATAAAATAGAGATCAAGAAGAAATGACAAAATCCCCGGTAATCCTCCTGCTGACTGCGGTTGCCCTTGTGCTTGTGCTCTCGGTGAGTGCCGGCTGCACCCGCGAGGAGACGGGTCAGCAGAAGATTGTATTGAAGGTGGTCCCGGCTGGAAGCCTGCTCCAGCCATTTGGCGATGTGGAAAAAGCCTTCGAGGCACAGCACCCGGATGTCGATGTGCAGGTCGAAGGGCATGGCAGCATCCAGGCAATCCGGCAGGTGACCGATCTTCACCGGCAGATCGATATTGTAGCCGTAGCGGATGCTTCGCTGATACCGGATCTCATGTTCAGACAAGATGGGGCAACCGGTCGGAATTTCACGGATTCCTATACGCCCTTTGGACGGAATGCGATGGTCATTGCCTATACCAACAAAAGCCGGTACGCAGGCGAGATCACGACAGAGAACTGGTACCAGGTGCTCTCCCGACCGGATGTGCGGGTGGGGATCTCCAACCCGATGCTCGATGCGTCGGGCTACCGCTCGATCATGGTCACCCTGCTCGCCGACAAGTACTACCATAACGCTACCATCTATTCAGGGCTCATCGGTAACCACTTTACACCCCCCCTCACCGCACCGAGTAACGGGGGGATTACAACCGTTACCCTGCCGGAAGTGCTCCAGCCATCCGATGAAAAAGTCGTGATCCGGGACGGGAGCATCTTCGTCCTCTCCCATCTTGAAGCTGGAGGCATCGATTATGCCTTCGAATACCGGAGTGTGGCAGAGGGGCATAATCTCCTGTGGGTCAACCTTCCGAGGGAGATCGATTTGAGTTCGCCCGAGTATGCCACGGAGTACGGAACCGTAAAGGTGACCCTGGGGTTCCGGCGGTTTAGTGCGATTGGTCAGGACCGGATCGGGCAACCCATTGTCTATGCGATAACCATTCCGGACACGGCGCCGCACCCGGAGCTGGCACAGGAGTTCTCAGATATGGTGATCTCCATAGCACGGACCGGGGGAAAAGGATGGCTCGCCCCCCTGTGATCCCGGAGGGTGAGGCGCGGTCATGACCGACAGCCCCCGGAAAAAGACCGGTCCCTGCCTCGTCTCCTTCTGGCTCGTCGGCGGGTTGCTGGTGCTTTTGATCGTTCTTGCCGCTGCCACCGTCGCCGTTCCCGAGCTGGCAGCACCCGGTCACCTGCTGTCGGTTGCGTTGGAGGCAGAGGTAATCCAGGCAATTGCCGTCACGTTTGCTGCGGGTTTCGTCGCGGTGATGATCCTCGTTATCCTCGGAACCCCGCTGGCGTATGTCCTTGCACGGGGCAGGTCCCGGTGGAACGGGGTGATCGAGACGATCGTCGATCTTCCGCTCGCCCTGCCGCACACGGTCGCCGGGCTGATGGTGTATCTCCTCTTCATGATACGCGGACCGCTTGGCAGCCCGTTTTACCATGCCGGCATCGTCTTTGAGGATGCATTTTTCGGGATCGTCGCCGCGATGGTCTTTGTGGCTACCCCCTACTATGTCGATGCTGTCCGGGAAGGGATTGCAAAGGTTCCCGAGCGGCTGGAACATGTTGCCCGGACGCTCGGTGCAACGCAGTTTGAGGCAGTCCGCACGATCACCCTGCCATTATCGGTGCGGCACATCCTCTCCGGTGCGTTCCTTGCATGGGGCAGGGCGATCGGGGAGTTTGCCGCGGTGATCATGATCGCGTACTTCCCGATGGTGGTTTCCACCCTGATCTACAACCGGTTTACCACCGGTGGGCTGGCGGAGAGCCGGAGCATTGCGTTTATCATGCTCGTCATCTGCCTGGTTGTCTTTTTAGCGTTCCGGCTGGTGTCCCG
>JAQTSH010000370.1 GCA_028711405.1 Methanoregula sp. | reverse complement strand
GGAGGGCAACACCTTCTCTGCAAGGCTTTCAAGTGTACTGGCGAGACGCATGATGGATGCGAAGAGACTGAATTGCACGTCAAATCCATTGGATGCAGTAATTTCGCTCGTTCCTGAAGATGTTGCCTCGTTTATTGATGGAGACACAGATGACCGTCTTGTTCAGGATTTGCTGTTTGGTCTCATGTGGATACAGTGGAACAACTGCACGGAGACAATGGCAATGGCAACTAAACTCAGGAGGGAATGGAACAGACCCGTGAATGCCCGGATTGTGCAACGATCATGGGCGCTGATCAAGCTTCTTTTCCTGCCTCACAACATAAGGAAGGAAGACCGCGAGCCGGTGAAGGTTGAACCTGAGGCATCAGTCATTCCTCTTCTTTTGGCAGGACGGATACGTGATGCGTGTAGCATAGCCCGAACCCGTTTGTATTCAAGTGGATTTTTACCGGTGAAAGCGACATTTCCCGATGCGGGGAATGGTGAGAGAATCGCAGCGGCGCTCCTTATCCCCTTACGTGGGGAGAAGTCGCTCATGCGCCTGGTACTCAATGAAGATGATTTATGAGGTTGAAAGGATGGCAGAAATTGATTTTGAAAATGAGATGAAAAAACTGAACGATGTCCCGCGATTGTTACTGGAAGCAGAACTCGAACCCATTCAGGGTTCTCGTTTTCAGCCCACCGGATTTCCGGATCTGGGTGCAGCAGTCTATGAACGTCCCGATGGAAAGCGGATGATCCTTCTGGAGTCTGCTCAATCGATGGCGAACCGGTTTGAGCAGGTGTGTCTTGATGGCAATGGTCCGAACATTGCTGAAGGATTGAAAGATTTGCCCTACATCCATGTCAGACTCTACGGTGGTGGAATCGAGACCGAAACAAGCTCGCTTGTTGAGGCTCACCGGATCAATTCCCCGTTCATAATGAATTCCCAACATAAGGATTTCCAAGATAAATTCAAAGAGATGGCAAATTATGCACGGGGTAAGCCCCTCGATTGGAAAAAAGTCGGCAAAGCCTTATTCTTTTACGATACCAATTCGATTCTCCACGGTGCCTTCATGGCGAACCTTGAAGATGGAAGGATGAAGGTTCCGCGTGCACTTACGGGGTATATTGAGGCAGAAGATATCCGGGAAGCTGCATCAGGAGGTGTGAAGAACAACCCCATCGATCCGACAGGGAAGATCCGGGCGGAAGACTATGATAAAAACGTCTATTCCAATGTTCCGTACCACAGGATGGAATACACAGCAGGAAAAATAACTGCGTACTTCAATTTCGATCTTTCCCTGATTGATGGGTATGGGTTTGATCCTGCCGCCAGAAGTCTCCTGATTGCTCTTGGCTTGTATAAGATCCGTCGATTTATTCGTACCGGGCTCAGGTTGAGAACTGCATGTGACCTGAAGATAAAGGGCGACATACACGTAACCGCGCCTGATAAATTCCTTATTCCGGATGAGGAGTCATTACTGAAAGTCGTCAAGAAAGAGATTTCTGCCTGTACCGAGAAGGGTTTCTTTGCCAAACCCCCGGTAACCGAGCTCATTACCAAGGTCAAGGAGAAGAAAGAGGAAAAAACTTCACCAGAATCCCCGGTTGAAAGTGATGAAGAAAATCCCTCCAAATGATACGGGGCGATGAAGTTCACATCCGAGGAAGTCTCATGCTGGTGATAGAACTCGAATTTCTAACCGGGCGCTTCCATATGACGCCATGGGGACGGCATGTCAACGAGGCAGTAACTGAATGGCCGCCCTCTCCATACCGATTCATCCGTGCCCTGTATGATGTGTGGAAACGGAAGCGCCCTGACTGGTCAACGGAGCGGATCGAACCATTATTTGAGATGCTGGCATCGAGCGCACCTGAGTTTTACCTCCCACATGCCACGGAATTTTCGACACGGAGTTATCTCAGCGAAAATTCTCAGAATGTTGTTGAACGCCAGTTGATATTCGATGGTTTTGTTGTCCTGAACCCGGAAAGCAAAGTCATTATGGGATGGACGGATCTGCATCCTACTCCGGAGCAGAAACAAGATCTGGACGAGCTGCTCCGCCTCCTGAATTATTTTGGCAGGAGTGAGTCATGGGTACAAGCACGGGTGAATGATAACGGTGCGGGTATCAGATGGAACTGTTATCCGGCTGGCGATGGTGAGCACACCACAAAGATGCAGAGTCGTCCGGTTGCTACACCGGTGAGCAAGGCGGAATATGAGGCAAAACCGTTCATCCCCAAATCCACGGCAAAGAAGGGAAAACTTCCTCCCGTCAGCTGGCTCGACGCGCTTGCGTGGACAACAGATGATATGATACAAGCCAGGATGAGCGAACCCCCGGCACTCCGGTTCATGAAATACCTGAGACCCGCACACTGTTTCGAGGTTGTTCCGACTCCAAAGAGCCGGGTGCGCAAAGAAACGATCAACGCGGTGATGTACGCTCTTGAATCGAAAGTCCCGCCACGAGTCCAGTTCACGCTTGATGTTGCCGAACAGGTGAGGGTGAGGCTGATGGGCATCCACAAAATCCGTGTTCGCGATCCGGCACGGGTTTCCGAAAAGTTTAGCGGGAAGAACCCGGATGGCACCAGCCTGAAGGGTCATAAACACACGTTCATTCTCCCGCTTGAC
>JAQTSH010000369.1 GCA_028711405.1 Methanoregula sp. | reverse complement strand
GTCAGCCCCGGCATCGATCCAGCGGGTCGCACACGACAGCGGGTCCCCATACGCCGTCGCACTCTCCCGCTTTCCCTGCACGAGCTGCACACATCTGCCCCCGAGAATATCTACAGCAGGAAAGATCCTCATACAGATCAGCGGATCATCCGTTGGATGGACATGACGAGAATGTCCCGGGCACCCGCGCGTTTCAGCGCGTTGATCAGGGCATAGACCCGTTCTTCGTTCACAACCGCATGCACCGCCACGAGATCCTCGGTCGATGCTACATCCATCACCGTCGGACCGGACAACCCCGGAAGCACGTTTTTGACGCATTCAAGCGAGGACCGGAGCACATTCATCATCAGGTAGCATTGCCCGCGAGCCCGCACGACGCTCTCCAGCGCGCAGCAAATCTCGTCGACCTTCTCTTTTTTTACCAGGAGCGACGTATGGTTCGCGATCAGGTGCGTGGAAGTCTCCATCACCTCATCGATCACGACCAGCCGGTTCGTCTTTAACGTCGTCCCCGAGCTGGAGAGATCCACAATCGCATCCGCAATCCCCAGGTGAGGCGTTGCCTCACAAGCACCCCCGACAATGACGATGTTCACGGGCACACGGTGCCGGGCGAAATAGTTCCGGGCGATCACCGGAAACTCGGTCGCAATCTTTGCTCCTTTGAGCTGCTGCGGGGACGTGATCCCGGAATCTTCCCGGACCGCCAGCACCAGTTTTGCCTTCCCGAACTGGAGATCCAAAAGCTCCCTGACATCCGATTCCCGCTCGGCAACCATGTCGTGCCCGGTGATCCCCAGGTCCGCAGCGCCGGTCGCCACATATTCCGGAATGTCAATCGGACGGGCGAAGAGGATCTCGACATGCGGATCAAGCGTGCGCGTGATCAGCCGGCGTTCGCTCATATCTGGCAGGTGGAGCCCGCTCTTCTCCATGAGATCCATGATCGGCGCTGCGATCCGTCCCTTGTTCGGGATCGCAAGCCGGACCATGCCAGAAAAAGAGGGAGGGGTTTGGATTTTTTTCCCGCTGCTGCCGGAACTTCTTGTTTTTTTATCAGAAGGTGTCGAGTTCACCACGTATTACCTTCTCGGTGATGCAGGTCACGTTCGCAAGATTCTCGTTGATGATACCCTCAATCTCACCGTTGAGATCCTTTAAGGCATATCCACTCTGTGGCAGTACCTGGACACTTGCCACAAGCGGGAGGTCGATCGGTTTCCCGATCTGGGAGAGCAACCGGATATACATCTCTTCGATCCCGTCCACATTCTTCACGCATTCGCGTGCCATCATGGTGGAGAGCAGGTTGTAAATCTTGCCGATGTGGTTGATCGGGTTCTTGCCGCTCGTTGCCTCCATGCTCATCGGGCGGTTGGGTGTGATAAGCCCATTGCAGCGGTTGCCGCGCCCGACGGATCCGTCATCTCCCATCTCGGCGGAGGTGCCAGTGACGGTCAAAAAGACGCTCTTCTTCCTGATGTCATCAGCCGTGTTGACATGGACGACCACTTTTCGCTTCGTGTGCTTTTTCGCAATCGTTCCGATCTGTTCTTTTAAGATCTCCATGTATTCCTGGTACTCCTTGATGTCGGCACAATATTTGTCAACAATCGCGCAGGCAACGGTGAGGGTGATCGTGTCCTTGTCGCGGAGTCCCATGATCTTGATGTCCTGCCCGATGGCGGGGTACTTCTTCCGGAGTTTTGTGTCGATAAAATCAGATGAACTTTTTGTGATCGTCTCCACTTCCGAGAAAGGTGCATGCCCGACACCGAACGAGGTGTCGTTCGAGCGCGGAACTTTACCCTGGCAGGGTTTGAAGACGTCCCGCAGATCCGTGGATCCGGTACCGAGCCGGCAGTCGATCATGAGGTCCCGGTTGAGGTTGAGTTCCGGGAGAATTTTGTGGAGATACGTGTGTGCCGCTTCAACCGCAATAGAATCGGTCGAAATGGTGACGCCTTCGAACTGCTTGGTTGCCCGTCCGTCAATGAGAACATAGATCGGACGGATCATCTTTCCGCCTCCGAATTTCGGTGCTGATTCGCCCGCGACAACTTCACCCTGATCGGTGTTGTGGTGCAGGATAGCCCCGAACTCTTCGAGATATGCTTTGCAGAGAGCCTGGCTGATTGATTCGGCGATGCCGTCCGCAAGGCTGTCGGGGTGCCCAAGGCATTTACGCTCGACAAGTTCAATCCGTTGTTTTTCAAGGGGGATCTGATCCAATGCTTCGATCTGGATATTTCTCTTCATGTAAGTCCTCAGGGATTCGTTTTATCTTATTAGTAAAAAGGAACTGTATTTCATTTAACGATTTCTTTAGTACCTTGGTGTTAAGCCGGTTCCGGAACGCTGGTTATCGTTTTGGAAGATAGCAGTATGGGACCGCAACCACCAAACATTCGGTCGCCATGATGCAACGGATAGCGGTTGTCCAGGGTATGGATGATACGTCAAAAAGGTGTTGCAGTAGTATTACCGACGCAGAAACTTGTGGAGGATCGTCATGTCACTCCCTTTCGGTGTCTTCTTTACCGGGGGTTTCACCGGCGGGGCTTCGAAGTCGTCATCAATCTCCTCGATCTTCTGCGCCTTGCGTTCGTGGGCAGTCCGTTCGGTGTGTGTTTTCTCGCGTGGC
>JAQTSH010000368.1 GCA_028711405.1 Methanoregula sp. | reverse complement strand
GCCGTTCCAGCCGTCCCGGGCGGAGCAGCGCATCGTCCAGCATATCCGGTCGGTTGGTTGCTGCGAGGATGGTCACGTTCTTGAGTTCCTCCATCCCGTCCAGTTCGGTCAGGATCTGGGAGACCACACTCTCGGTGACATGCGAAGAACCACCGTAGGTTCCGCGCTTTGGCACCAGCGCGTCGATCTCATCGAAGAAGATGATAGACGGCGATGCCTGGCGCGCCTTACGGAAGATCTCCCTGACACCTTTTTCGGATTCTCCCACCCACTTGGAGAGGAGTTCCGGTCCTTTTACCGCGATGAAGTTGCACTCGCTCTCGTTTGCCACGGCTTTTGCGAGAAGGGTTTTTCCCGTGCCCGGCGGACCGAAGAGCAGGATGCCTTTCGGGGGTTTGGTCTGGAGATGCTCGAACACCTCCGGGTATTTGAGGGGCCACTCCACCGCCTCGCGGAGCTCCTGCTTGGTATCATCAAGACCGCCCACCTGTTTCCATGTGATGTCCGGGATCTCGACAAGCACCTCGCGCATTGCGGAGGGTTCGACATGTTTGCGCGCTTCGTCGAAGTCTTCCCGGGTCACGCGGAGTTTGTCGAGCACTTCATTGGGGATATCCTCATCAATTTTGATCTGGGGGATCACCTTGCGCAGCGCATGCATCGCGGCTTCCTTCACGAGCAGCGCAACATCCGCACCGACAAATCCCTGTGTCGAGTTGACGAGTTCTTCGATCTTCACATCCTCTGAGAGCGGAACCCCCCGGGTGTGTACCTGGAAGATCTCGTGCCGCCCTTTCTTGTCCGGGATGCCGATCTCAATCTCCCGGTCGAACCGCCCCCCGCGCCGGAGCGCCGGATCTATCGCATCCGGCAGGTTGGTTGCCGCAATGACAATGACCTGCCCTCGTCCTTTAAGCCCATCCATGAGCGAGAGCAACTGGGCAACGACCCGGCGTTCCACCTCGCCTTTGGTGTCCTCGCGTTTGGGTGCAATCGCATCAATCTCATCGATGAAGATGATCGCGGGCGCGTTCTGTTCCGCCTCTTCAAATTTCTCGCGCAGCCCTTTCTCGCTCTCACCATAGTATTTGCTCATAATCTCCGGACCCGAGAGCGAGATGAAATGCGCATCCACTTCATTCGCGACCGCCTTTGCGATCAGGGTCTTTCCGGTGCCGGGCGGTCCGTAGAGCAACACCCCCTTAGGAGGCTGGATACCCAGACGTTCGAAGATCTCCGGGTGACGGAGCGGAAGCTCGATCATCTCCCGTACGAGCTGGAGTTCACGCCCGAGCCCGCCGATATCTTCGTAATGAATATCCGAGAGTTCCTGTTTGCCTTCTTCGGCTTTGTATGGCTCTTCCTTCAGTTCGATCTCGGTGTCATCGGTCACAATGGCAATGCCCTTGGGCAATACTTTTGCAATGACCAGCGTGATCGCGTTTCCTATCACATCAACACGGACGGTCTGCCCTTCAATGACTGATCGCCCGCGCAGCACCCGCGCGAGATATTGTTCACCCCCGACAAGTCGTATCGGTTGTGTTGGCTGGATGACCACTTTCTTGGCATAAGCTGCTTCGGACCGGGAAATCCGCACTTTCTCGTCAATACCGGTCCCTGCGTTGCCCCGGATGTTCCCGTCAATCCTCAAGATACTATAGCCGGTGTCCTGAGCGAAACCAGGCCAGACAATCGCTGCTGCCTTCTTCTTCCCCTGGATCTCGATCACATCCCCTGAGACCAGTCCCAGTTTCTTCATCACCTCGATACTTACCCGGGCGATACCCCGTCCGGCATCGTCGTGCGCTGCCTCCTTTACTGTCACTTCTGCAAAGTCTTTTTCAGTCATCGTAAAACACCTCAACCATTCAAGGTTTACCATAGGTTAGTGTCCTATTCTATATAAACATTGTCCGAAGAATATCCTCCGCAGTCCACCGATTATTCTGACGTCCCGACAGGAGTCAGGGCAATACTCTGTCCGATGAAATGTTCTGGATAAAACTGGTGGGCGGAGGTATCCGTAATTGATGCCGTCATGAGGATGGATTCCCGTAAAACCAACCTATCACTGTTCCGCCCGGACCGGCAGGATCACGGTGGTAATCCCGCTGTATTGGAGCCGGCGCTGGATGGCAAAAGCGGTCTCGTTGTGCAGGATCCGGTGAAAGGGGTTCTCGTGCCGGAACACAATCTGACCTGTATAGAATGTGGAATTCGGAAACTCGCGGGCGATATCTTCACAAAGTGTGACTGCCAGATCGACAACATCGGTTCCGACATCCATCCGGTAATCAGCGGCAAATCCCATATCCCGCGCAAGGTCGACATATTTTACCAGAGCTGCTCTTGTTGATGTGGAGAGCGCATCCACTTCGGCTGCTCCTTTGAACGTCCCGGAATCAACAACAGCGATGGAAACAAAAATGAAATTTTCATAGATCCCGGGAAAATTTTTGATGATCGAATAGAAGGTATTGATCCCAAAACCATGATACCCGGTCACGAGGTGGACGGCAGTCATGTTGTGCGGGTTCACCGCTTCACCGTTCTTCACTCCCGTTGCGGGAACCGTTTGAAGGAATTTGTCCATCTTCCGGAGTCCCCTGTTTACTGACTGGTAATGCCCGTGAATCAAAAAGCATA